>NZ_MWKN01000098.1 GCF_002009625.1 Candidatus Phytoplasma citri | reverse complement strand
TAATTTACTATTTATTTAATGGCATCGAGAAAGTAATTATGTCAACAACGGTTTCATCAGAAACTAAACTTTCGCGAACATTGAATAGAATTCAACATCGTTCATCAAACGGTTACTCCCTAAAAAGAGAACTGCAACAAGGAATGAATAATTTCTATAACACGTTGAAGAATCGCCGCTAACAAAGGGGCGGGCACGCCAGGTGTTGACAATGAAACCATTGATGGAATTAATCTAGAAAGACTAGAAAGATATCATCAGGAATACGTCAATAATGGTTATAACCCCAAACCAGTTAAAAGAATTCTCATTCCTAATGATAATAAAGGAACTAGACCCCTGGGGCTACCTACTATCAAGGACCGGCTAATACAAAAATGCCTCGAACAACTCTTAACTCCCTATTTTGAAAATATTTTTTCAGAATGGAGCTTTGGATTCAGAACCAAAAAATCTTGCCACGACGCCATCAAACGCGTCAAACAAAGATTTAAAGGGATTGACTATATTATCAAAATTGACTTAAAAGGTTATTTCGATACCATCAATCATGAAATTCTTATGCGAACCTTAAATCAGTTCATCAG
>NZ_MWKN01000097.1 GCF_002009625.1 Candidatus Phytoplasma citri | reverse complement strand
GAGTAAATTATGGAAAGCCGGATGCTTGGAAACTTGCTTGTCCGGTTTGGACGGGGGCTGATTGTAAATAAAACAGCAAATAAAAATCGCTGCATAAAACGCAATTAATCTATCCGTATTGCGATAATATCGATATTGATGAAAATATGTTGAAAAATCTTTTAGATTATTTAATACAAAAATTAAAAATTAATTTTTTATGTTTATATAAGCAAAAATCTGAATATTTTGTTTTGGTTTGTAAAAGTAATATTGATAGTATTAATACTAAAAATTTTATAAATCGTGTAAATATTATCATTGAAGGAAAAGGTGGAGGAAATGCAACTTTTGCTAAAAGTATTAGTTATCATAAAGATAAATTAATAATATTGCAGCAAGAATGGTTAAAATGTTTATAAAAGAGCAATTATATCAAAAAGAAAATTTTTTAGGTTTAGATTTGGGAGAAAAAACTTTGGGAATTTCATTTTCTCAATTTGGAATTATTGCCAAAAATTTAAAAACTATTAAATTTCAAAGGCATCAATATCATCAATTAGTTTTACCTTTATCCAAAATAATTACTGAACTTAATAGGGCGTCAAAGAGGC
>NZ_MWKN01000096.1 GCF_002009625.1 Candidatus Phytoplasma citri | reverse complement strand
TCTCCAAGTTACTCTAAATTTCTACCTTAATTCTTTAGGGGAAGTATCCTCTTTAGCGAGGCTGATTCCAGGTTTTCTTTAGTTGATAAACTACTCAATACTTATATATTATATTAATAGACTCTGGACTGTCCGCTTCAGCAACTTCCGGAACAGGTTTGTCAATTACCTCAATTTTCCTTCTTAGGCCATTTCAGGCTTCTCCATGGAATTATTTGGTGGCGAATTATCTTGACTAATTTGCTTTCGTCGCAACCCGCTTTTATGGTCTGCTGTAATCTGGCATTCTTTCGTCTGCCGGACCGACCATATCCTTTCAGGGTTTATCGACCCTGGCTATTGGTGAAATAGCACGAAATTTAGGCTTCTTTGGCGCCCATATAAAAACGATTATATTTTGTAAATAAATTTTCTTGTTTTCTATTCAAAGGCTTTACTAAAATAGAAGTAATATTTAATTCATTAGCTCCTTTAATATCTGTGGCTAATTGATCTCCAATCATGACCACTTCTTGAGTTTTTATTTGAGTTAAACTTAAAACTTGGCGAAAACCCCAGGATGAAGGCTTTTTATGTAAAAAATTAAGATAAACATAATTCCAATTAGGTTCTAAAATTTTTTTTAATTTACGATTGGAAGCATTTGAAAGAATAATTATTTGAAATTTTGTACTAATATTTGTTAATAAATTGTAAACTTTATTATCTAATGTTGTTTGATAGGGTTCTATAAGAGTATTATCCAAATCAAATAATAAAACTTTAAAATTTTTTCTAAAAAAATATTCGAAAGGAATTTCAAAAACAGAATCATAATAAAAATCAGGTATATAATGAAGGTAATTTTCTAATTTTTTTATAATTTTCATATCTTAATACCGAATTAATGTATTTTCAAAATTTTAATATCAATAATTTTGCCAGTTTCAGATTTATATTTTACTTTATCACCTTCTTTATGACCTTGTAAACTTTGTCCAATAGGAGATTCAATAGAAAATTTATTATTTAAAGGATCTACTTCTAAAATTCCAACTAAATGTAATTTTAAAATTTGCATATTATCTAAAAACTGAATATCTACTGTATTACCGATAGTAACAATTTCTTTATTTTGATTAAAATGATCAATTATTTCCATATTTTTTAAGATATTTTTGATTTCAGAAATTCTTGTTTCTATTATTATTTGTTCATTAGTAGCAGCAGCATAGTCAGCATTTTCACTTAAATCACCTTGATCACGAGCCTCTTTTAAAGAAATTAAATTTTCACTTCTTTTAGTAGAAGTTAAATGATCTAACTCTTGTTTTAATTTATTTAAACCTTCTTGAGTTAATTTATAAATTTGTTTATCTTTATGAATATTTTTTTTATCAACTTTATATTTATTCGTATAAGAATCAATAATATCATGATTCATAATAACTAACCTCTTTTTTTTTTGTTGTTTTTTTATACTAGATAATTCATTTTATCGTTTAAATATATATGTAGATGGTAAAAAATTTTTACAAGAAATACTTAAACCATCCCCTAAATCAGAAAATATAGTTTTAAAAAAATAATTATTTTTTAAATATATTTTAAATTCTTGTATTTTAATACGGATAGATTAATT
>NZ_MWKN01000095.1 GCF_002009625.1 Candidatus Phytoplasma citri | reverse complement strand
GCGGTGTGCTTGGAAACTTGCTTGTCCGGTTTGGACGGGGGCTGATTGTAAATAAAACAGCAAATACAAATCGCTGCATAAAACGCAATTAATCTATCCGTATTTTTGTTATCTTTGGAATTAATTTCATTTTTTTGACTTTTTAATTTCGTTATTTTGTATTTTAAACGCTGAATAAACCGCGCTGAATAAGGAATAAAATATCATAGTCACACATATAAAAATAAAAAAATCGCGCATATTATTAAACTCCTTTGGTTTTTTTAGTATTAATGGCAATAAAAAAAGACTCTTGTTAAAAGAGTCTGGTTATTTGATAATTATGATTAAACAAAAAAAGACCCATGAAAGGGTCTAAATAAATAATAATAGTTTATTTTAAATTTTATTTTTTAGAATCATCAGGTTTTTTAGAAGAGGAACCTGTTTTTTGTGACTTAAGCTTTTGTTCTTGTAATAATTTTGATATTTCTGGATCTGATAAAATCTGAATAATTTTATTTTGATCTTCTTCAGAATAATCTTTAAGAGTATTGTATAATTCATAATATTGTGATATATCTTTTTTTGTTATTTTTTCTTCTTTTTCAGAAGAAGAAATTTCTTTGCCTTTATCATTTTTTTTCGGAGCAGCCATAACGTGATTAATATTAATTAAAAAGAATAATCCTAAATAACTAATTAAAAAGAATGGTAAAAGATGTAATTTATTTTTTACTTGCATCATTTTAATTTATAACTCCTTTTATTTTTTTACCCCTCAGCTGAGGTGATTTCATAAAAGGAATTTAGTTCTGAAATAATTGAATCTTTATCCATTTCTTTCGATGATTCAGATATTTGATATTCTTTTTCTAATC
>NZ_MWKN01000094.1 GCF_002009625.1 Candidatus Phytoplasma citri | reverse complement strand
AGTCGTAAGGGTAAACCTAAATTTGGAATAATTTAGTTAATCAGCTTACCAAGAAGAGAGTTAATGACTCTTATAGGGCGAAAGAAGAAAGTAATTTATTGTTTATTTTTACAACCACGGAAGATAGGAATGATTTTGAGTTAAGCTTTCATGAACCATAAATAAGATTTACGAACAATCTTTAAAACAACACCCATTAAAACAAGAACTAAAGCGGGAGATGAATAACTACCTTGCGTTTAATCGGGGTGCTACTAATAAAGGGGGGGCAGGAACACCCGGAGTTGATGGGATAACATTATAAGTGACATTAATTTAATGAAATTGAATAAGGATCACCAAATTATTCCATATTTCTGTATGGTGAGGAATTTGATTCATCTAACGTACTTAAATTACTTCAATTAATCAGGTTGTTTAAAGATGTTATCGACTAAACAAAAAACTTTTATCGTTATAAACTCAATCATCAATTGGGATGATGATTATAAAGATAACTTATTAATCCGAAAGACAAAATTCGAGTCATGGGATAGTTTTTTCTGGAAAATAGTTAAAGGCATTAGAAATTATCAATTCGAAATAACCGGAATAATTATCAATCCTAATATTTTCCCAGGACAAACAAAATTAATTGACAAGTTAACAGAATAAAAATGCGAAGTTTGCCAAGTAGAAAATCAAATCCTAGAAATTCATTGTGTCGGAATCTAACTAGATAAGCATAATGAATAAGAAAATCATGGTAATTTCTCAGATTTGTCATTGAAATCGGACCAACCAACAGAATAGAATATTTGAAAAGAATAAAAGGTCAAGGATAAAAATTTAACCAGTGGTAACAAGAAGTTAAAACCTGAGCAGGAATAAATTAGGGGCAGTAGTTCCCTGGAAAACTTGTTCGCACTGTTTAGACGAAGGCTGTTTGCAATATTTGCTAGCTGTCACAGAAACGCAAATAATCTATTCATATTTTTTAAATATAATTTAAAAAATATTAATCAAGAATAATTAAATATTATTTAAATTTTAATAAAAAATCGATCATATACTTTTGTTATAATTAAATTTATAAATATTTAAATTACTAAATTACAAGAATTATTTTAAATCAGAAATAAATAATTTTCATTTAATAACAATTTTAAATTTATATTAATTTCTAAAATATATTGAAATTTATTTTTCTAATGAGGAATTATTAATTTTTAATATTAATTTTGATGTATATTATCATATTTACTTGAATTATATAATATTTCATGATATTTTTTAAATTTAGGAAAAGTTTTTTGTATTATTTTTTTCTGATTTTGTTTATTTTAAATCTTTAATTTTTTTGTGTATTCTGATGAAAGAATCTAATTTTAGAAAAAAAATTTTATTTAAATTAATGTTTTTTAATTTAATGCTTTTATAATTTGAACTATTTTATTATTAAAATTTTTTTCTTCATAATTATATAATTCTTTTTTAAACTAATAATAATTTATTAGATATAAATTAATAGGTCATGATCAAAATTTGAAATAATTTTTTCTATAAAAATTTAATAAATATAAGATATTTATTTACAATTATTAAATTATCTTTCGCTTGGGAATCTAATTTTGATTTTATTCGTTTTATATTAAAATTTGAAATTTGAGTTATTATTTAATATTTAATTATACATTAAAAAAATTGTTTTTAAGAAATCAAAATATATAAAGCTACTAAAATAAAATATAATTAATAAAAAAATATTGTTAATATTTTTTGTTTATTTTTATATTCATGTTATCGATATTATTTAAAATTTCCAATTAGAATAAATTTCTATTAATAATTATAGCATATAAATGTTAAGAAGTTTAATAATTTTTTGAGTTATGATTTTAATATATTTTCTAAATATAATATTGAAAAAAACTTTAAAAATCGAAAATTAATAATTATAATTTTAATCCCATTAATATCTAATTTTAACACTAAATTGATAAATATAATCCACATAATTAAATTGTTATAGCTATATAAAGTTTACAACTTCGAGAGTTAATTATTTTTTATTTTCAATAAATGAATAAAAATCATTTAATATATAAATGAAATAATGTAGGAATTTAATATAATTTCTAATTTAAATTATTAATTATTTTATTTCCGATTATTGTTTAAATTATCATGTTTGAACTAAAAAGACATTAAATATAATAATAATTTCCAATAATTTTTATTTTTGGATCGAAATTGTTTAAATTATTATAGAATATAAATCGTAAAATTAATGAATTAAGTTAATTAAATAATTTAATTTTTCAATAAAGGAAGATTTAGGAAAATTATGATAAAATTTTATTTTTATTTATATATTTTATTTATATTTGTGAAAATTTCTACTTTGAATAATATTATTATAGCTGCACCGCCACAAGATGAATTCATTAATGGAACTAGAATTGTTAATGTAATTGTTGCTAGTGGTGATATTTTAAAAAAACATAATTTATTTAAACAATATTTTGATTGGTCTTGCGAATATCCTAGTTATAATTCCGAATTGGAAGAATTTGGTATGATTTGGAAAATTAAAAATCCACCCGAAAATTTATTAGGAGTTTTTTTTGATGCAGGTAATAGAGATGATGCAGATAATAAGTATACTTTAGAAGAGTTAAAATATATAGCTAATAAGGCTAAAAATATGTATATTTTTTGGAGATATAAAGAAAAATAATAATTTGTTTTCTAGTATCAAAATGACTAATTTATTTTTAAACTTTAATTTTTATTTATTTTTGAATTATTAAAGAGAATTAATAATTTTAATTGAGCACCAAACGAGAACTAAATATCTAATTATCTGAATTTTCCCCAAACTTTAAAAACTTTTTAATTTTTAAAAACTTTTGAAGACTAACTATTAAGTTAGTTTTTTTTTAAAAGATGAAAAAATAATTTCCTGTCTTTTCTAAAAATGTTGTTTAGAAAGAAATTAAATTTTGATACAAGAATTATTTAAAGAATTTTTCAAAAATAAAATAAATCTAACTTTTTGGTTAAATATCATTTACTATCTTTGATTAATAAATGAAGTAATCATGTTTGTTACTTAATTAAGCTATTGGCATCTAGAATGGACGGACAATAAATTCTTTGGTTTTGTATTTTGAAACTATCCTTTTTTAGTAAAAACCCCCCCAAAAGAATATTTGGATAAGAAAATATTTTTTTTATATATTATTTGTCGATATTTAATTGTTAAAATTGTGGCATATTTATTTTTTGATTAGATCATTTACATTCGAAAATAGATATATTTTTATTGGTTTTAAGAATTAATATCTATTTCTAAATTAACATTATTTTTGGGATTATTTATTTCTTTTTCGTTTCCCTAATAATGACCTATTTCTTCGATGTTCATAAAAAATTAAAAAATTAAAAATTTTTTATACCTTTTTAAAAAGTTTTTTGATTTTTAATAATTTTTTTATCTTTTATGTTACAATTTGAAAAATATAATTTGTATATATAGAAATATATAGAAAAGAGTTGAAAAGAGTTTTTATGTATGATATTCTAAAATGGTGTTTAATTGTACACAAACTTTTTTTCTAACGTTAGGTATATGTTTAATTATTATTACTTTTATAATTATATTTTTTATTATTTTCTTTTGTATAT
>NZ_MWKN01000093.1 GCF_002009625.1 Candidatus Phytoplasma citri | reverse complement strand
CAGAAACTAAACTTTTGCGAACATTGAATAGAATTCAATATTGTTCATCAAATGGTTACTCTTTAAAAAGAGAGCTGCAACAAGGAATGAATAATTTCTACAACACGTTGAAGAATCGCCACAAACAAAGGGGCAGGCACACCCGGAATTGACAATAAAACAATTGAACAATTGATGGGATTAATCTAGGGAAACTAGAAAGATACCATCAGGAATACATACAATAATGGTTATAATCCTGAACCAGTTAAAAGATTTCTCATCCCTAAAGATAATGGGAATACCAGACCCCTTTTGGGTTTACCTACTATAAAAGATAGGTTGATGCAAAAATGTCTCGAACAATTCTTAACTCCCTACTTTGAAAATATTTTCTCAGAATAGAACTTTGGATTCAGAACCAAAAGATCTTGTCATGACGCCATCAAACGTGTCAAACAAAGATGCCAAAGAATTGACTATATTATCAAAATCGACTTAAAAGGCTACTTTGAAACGATCGACCACAAGATTCTTATGAGAACCCTAAACCAGTTCATCAAAAAGAACAAAACCCTATCAACCATTAGCAAACGGCTGAAAGCTGGCTTGGTGGAAGACGGCGTTAAATGTGAATCTTTATTAGGCTCTCCACAAGGAGGAATCATATCTCCCTTGCTGGCGAATGTATATTTACATCATATCGATCTTAAAATGGAGAAACTGATTAAAGAAGGGAAACTAATTAATAAAGGTAATCCAGAATATAAAATGGCACGGTCTAAAAACCAACACGATAAACTGAGGATCGATAGCTGCTTAACCTAAATCCAAAACCAAAAGTTGAATATATCCGCTATATTGATGATTTTATCATTGGTATCAAAGGCGGAAAAAGCCTAAAGAATCAAAAATTAACTAACTTAATTGGCTAACTCCCTAATTTACTCTCTTGCGAGAACTAATTTCCCCTCACGACTGATTAGCTATTTATTCTTATCGTTCTTGTTTTTCTAATATCATGTATTTGTTGATTGGTTATCTTGCGATGACAATCTTTACACAATACCTTGGTACTTTTATTCATGATCCTTTGGTGATTCGCATTGCGAACTGTGCCAATGTGATGAATTTGAAGTTGGGTTGTTTTGTCGCAGTTTTCGCAACGTTCCGCTTTCAAACGGTCAGTTAGATGTGTACGACTTCGGAATTTAAATCTATTAATGGCAATGTCCGGGTTTCCCTTGTAATTACGCATTTTTTCAATTTTATCCCAAGAGTAGACTTCCCATGGTTCGTATTGAGTCTTTCCTTTGTTAATATAGGAGATACCCCAAGTTGAATCTATATTGAGTTTCTTTCGAACTCTGGGAATCGATGTTTCCCATTTTCTTGCCAGTGTTTTCAAACAGCTATATTCAGCTAGATAATTCAGATAGGTTAAAACCCCGAGATTGTTAGCTAAGCAAAAGTATTGGGTAATTCCTCTAGTAGGTCCGGATTATTTCTAATTTATCTCTATCATATAAAAATCAATTTTATAACTATTCGTTTTTATAAACAATTTCAAAAATGGTTTTTTGTTTTTTTTCAAATTATCATTTTTTATTTTTTTCATCTTTTTTTACTATATTTTGGTATTTTTTGAATTGTTGAATTTGTTTTTTGACATTTATTAATATTTGTTTCTTTAATTAATTTATTATTTAATTTTTCCATTGCCATAATTTTATTATTATTAATACATAATAATCCTAAGAATAAAAATGAACAAAAACTTATTATTCTAAATCTATTTTTAATTCAAACATTATTGAAACTTTTTTAATTTAGAAAATTATTTTTGTTCATATTGCCAAAAAATATACATATTTGAAGCACCATTTCCCATTTTTTTCAAATCTTCTAAGTTATATTTATCATCTTCATCATCTCTAGTGCCATTATCAAAAAAAACACCTAATAAATTACGAGGTGGATTTTTAATTTTCCACATAATAGCAAAAGTTGCTATATTTCCGTTATAACAAGGTCTATTTATTTTAAAATCAAAGTATTGTTTAAATGTTGCATGATTTTTAAGAATATTAATATTTGATACAGTTATATTAACGATTCTCATATTACCAACAAATTCTTCATTAGGGGCGGCCATTACTTGTTGATTATTAGTAATTAAAAATAAACCTAATAAAGTAAATGCAAAAAATGCATTCAATAACAATAGTAAGTTATTTTTTATTTTAACCATTAATTGAATCTCCTTTAATTTTTATTCCTCTATATTTTAACATATTAAAAGTTGTTAAATATATATATATATCTAATTGCCTGTTATCTTTCTTTATCAAACTGAGCATGTTCAAATCCATTAACAGAGGTTTCCTTATAAGTTAATCTTATTTTATTCCAACGATCTAACGAATGTTGATTTTTGATGTAGTTTGCAAGGTTGGTTGGCAGGTTCTTTTTAGAGTTACCGAAGATTTCCGGATCGGCTTTAATTCTTTTCTGAAATTTTCTTCTTGCATTTTTATCGTTTTCAGATTATTGTTAATGTCCATATTTTCTTGGTTTTTATCTTTAATGGTTGGTTTGGGTATTTGTCAGGGGTTGGTTCTAAAGTGGCTATTTCTTGTGCTAATTGGAGAATTTTATTTTCTTGGTAGATTTTATTTAATAGACTTTAATATCATTTAAGTTCCGCTTAGATTTGATGATAGCGAAGTTGATAATAATTAATGTCATTTCGAACTATAAAGGTAAAAATTAACGCTTATTTGGGTTTCTTCTTTAGGTTTTCTTTAAGTATTGTAAGATGCCTTGATGTCATTGGACGCATTGCTGTTCGCAGGAATTTTGGCTGTTGTTTTACTTGGCAACAATCAGGTTTTATTTTTAATTTCGAATTTAAGACTTCTTTAATATTTTAAATTAATATGAATCTTTGGTTTTGTGGATTTTTGTGGTTGTCCTTTAGTGGTTTTTTATAAGCTTTTTCGATGATCGTCGTTAAATTCTGATTAGAGAAGTTTTTTACTTTAACATAATTGGGAAATCTTTTTGAAAGCTCAAAAAGTATGATAACTAATTTGATAAGGGGCGATAATATGTTTTAAATAACCTGGAATTTCGGAATCTTTTAATTGATCAATATGCTGACGACTATTAAACTCCACATCTAATTTATCTAATAAAATATTAATCACATTAACTCCTCCTAAAGAAATATTGGCATTATTACGATTTTCTAAGTTTTCGATTTCTTCAATAAAGATAATGCTGTGCTCATAATTTTTTGCTTTTTGCCGAATTTTTTCTAAAACTTCTTTGCCTTTGCCAATGTATTTTTGATCTAGTTGGGCAAGAATTAAATTAATAAAGTTGACATTGGCTTAACCACAAAGAGTTTTAATTAAAAAAGTTTTCAAAGTTTTCTCTGTGTCAGAGGGGGGCCATAAAGTAAATAATTTTCGGGACAGACGTGATAAAAATTACTTAAAGATTTATTAATTGGAAAATAAGTTAATAAATCATCTGATTCTTTTTTTTCGGTTGCCATCCCGTAAAAATCTTTAAAAGTTACCTTGTTTTTCGAATGGGAAAGGGATTTATTTTCTTGTACATGATTTAATTGAAGCGTTAAATTTTGCTTTTTTTCCGAAGCGATTTTTTGATCAGTTAAGAAAGGCGAAATCTTTGAAATTTTTTAATTCCATTTTATTTTTTTGATATTCTGGTTGCGTTTTTAATGTTTCATGTTTTTTTTGATTCGCTTCCACATAATTAAGCGCTTGCTTTAATTGCCTAATTTGTCATTGGAGGTTGGCTTTGGTTTGCAATTGGGCTTTTTCTTGGGATAATTTTGCTAGTTTCGCTTGTTTTTATTTTTGATTTTAATTTAACGTTTTCCTTTGTTCAATTAAATTATCAATTAAGGTTTGTTATGTTTGTTATTTTTTTTATAGTTCCGTTAATTGTTTGTGTTTTTGTGTTTTAAGATTGAGAGATAATTCAAGATGATTTATTAATTCACTTGGGAGGTTTTTATTTTATTTTATGTAATAGTTTCTGTTAAAGTTTGCACATTTTTCGCAATTTAGGTTAAAATGTGATCTTGTTGCTGGAGGGCTCGGATTTTAGCTTGTTCTAATTCGATTTGGTTGTCCATTTTTTGTTGTTGACTGGTTGCATGCGGGTTCGTTAAAGTGGTTTTTTAGTGGGAAGGAATGAATGCGTTATCCCTTAAATGAATAAAATAAATAACCCGCAACTTAATAATTCCAGCACATACAGATAAAATTTTGGCTTGAATGACATCGTTAATCTCCTTTTTTGCTTTTTATAAAGAAAAATGATTGGGTTATTTTAAAATTAATATTTTAACGGCATTTTGAATGGTTTTAGAAAGTTTGAAAGTGACTACTGTTTTAGCAGGAATTTTGATTTTTTTCCCTGCTCGGGGATTTCTATTAAATTAGGCTTTTTTCAATTTTAAAACAAATTTCCTAATTTGGGGTGTTAAAAAGACTTCAGTATTGGTCGTAATGTCTTTGATTAAAACTTTTTAAAAAATGTGTTAAAATTCTGTGGTTTTGTTAATGGAGGTTTGATGATCCTCAGCGATTTTTTAATTAATACTTTTTAGTTATTATTATTTCTTCTTTTTTCGTTTTTGGAGTTATTTGTAACGGTTTTGAAAATAATTATCGTGATAAATATCGGTTAACTCATCATTCATTTTAATTGTTCTTTGATTTGTTATTTTTGGTTCTTTATCAATTTATGGTTAAAAAGGCAAATTATCTTGCGGTTTATTATCTAAATGCTAATTGAAAAGCAATTTTGG
>NZ_MWKN01000092.1 GCF_002009625.1 Candidatus Phytoplasma citri | reverse complement strand
TCGCACCGTTTGGACGGGGGCTGATTGTAAATAAAACAGCAAAGATAAATCGCTGCATAAAACGCAATTAATCTATCCGTATCATTAAAACAATTAAAAAGAACTAAAATTGGTTTATATGAACTAAAAAATGCTACTTTAATGAATCAAATTTCTTTATCTAATTTAATAGATATTAAAATTTTATTTCAAAATTGTAAAAAAATAATTTTAAACGATTATATGATTAAATTAATTCAAAATGGTATTTATTTAGATCAAAGACACATTATAACTCAAGAACCTTTTATAGTAATGAATAATAATAATAAATGGATTGCATATTATCAACCTATTCGGTTGGGCGCCAAAGAGGCCTAAATATCAAGTGAACTAACCAATCACCAGAACGATAAATACTGGAAAGGATAAGAACGGTTCTTTAAACGAAAGAATAAGGAATTATAGCAGTTCTTAAAAGCGGGTTACGACGAAGTAGTTAGTTAAAATGACGCCGCCACCGAATGATTCTAAGGATAAACCTGAAATGGTCTAAGAAGAAAAAGAAGATGAAATTGTATAACCTATCTCGTAAACTACTATCAGTGAGTAGTCCAGAAAATATCAATATATAACCGATTATTGGATATTTTATCAACAAAAAAAACCTGGAATCTCACCGTTAATTTAACGGTCACTTCTCCTAAGGAATCAAGGTCGATATTTAGAGTAACTTGGAGAATCCTAAAGGCCAGTTATCGGATGAAATAATAATAAGATAAAGTCATTAGGCCCAAGGATAAAGCGACTTTTTAGTAGTCGGAGGAGTAAAACTTAATTCGGAATCATTAAGTCAATCGTCCTCTCAGGAAGAAGGTTAATGACCTTTATAGGGCGAAAGAAGTCAGTACTTTATTGTTTATTCCTAAGAATTATTATGTTTATGTGAACGCCAAAAAATCCTAAATTTTGTGATATTTAACTAATAACCAGGGTTGATAAACCCTGAAAGAAAATGGTCGGTCTAGCAGACAAAAGAATGTCAGAAAATAATGAATATTATTCAAATATAATAAAACATGATA
>NZ_MWKN01000091.1 GCF_002009625.1 Candidatus Phytoplasma citri | reverse complement strand
TGAAAGCGGAATGTTGTGAGAACTGCGAAAAAACAACCCAACTTCAAATTCATCACATTGGCACGGTCCGCAACGCGAACCGCCAGAGTATTATGAATAAAAGTACCAAGGTATTATGTAAAGATTGCCATCGCAAGATAACCAATCAACAAATACATGATATCAGAAAGAATAGAACGATAAGAATAAATAGCTAATTAACCGCAAGGGGAAATTAGTTCTCGCAAGAGAGTAAATTATGGAAAGCCGGATGCTTGGAAACTTGCTTGTCCGGTTTGGACGGGGGCTGATTGTAAATAAAACAGTAAATACAAATCGCTGAATAAAGCGCAATTAATCTATCCGTATTGTTTATTTGTTTTATGAAAGATTAAATTGATAAAAAACCATCATTATATATTTTTGTAATGATGGTTATTTTGTTTATTTATTATTATATTTAATAATTATATATCGGCTTAGATATAATAATTAATGAATAAAATATAGTATTTTTTATTTTTGGTGGTTTATTAAAAGAGAAAGAATTTGGAACTTATTTATTATGATTTTAGTTAAATATCCATTATTATCATCGGTTTATAAACCTTATTTTTATTATGCTTTAGAAGAGTATATTTTGAATAATTTTTTGAAATATGATGATGAAATTTATTTTTTTTTCTGGACTATGAAAGGAATAGTTATTGGTCGCAATCAGATTATTGAAAATGAAATTAATTTAGATTTTATCAAAAAAAATAAAATTGAATTTTTTCGTAGACCGAGTGGTGGTGGTTGCGTTTATAATGATTTTAATACACCAATTTTTAGTTTTATTTTTAAAAATAAATTTTTAGATTTTAGTTTTAAAAGATATTTAAATTTTATTATTCAAGCATTTAATAATTTAGGAATATCTTTATATTTTGGCGGTCGTAATGATATTTTATTCAAAGGTAAAAAGGTTTCTGGTAATGCTTTTTGGAAAAATAAAAATGGAATTGTTATGCATGGAACTTTACTTTATCAATGTGATATAGATACAATGATACGTTGTATTACTCCAAATAATCAAAAATTAATTTCTAAAGGCATTGATAGTGTACGCTCACGAGTTCTTAATTTGAAAGATTATCTTCCCGATATGACACAAGAAATATTAGTTAATTATTTAGAAAAATTTTTAAAAAAACAAGAATTAATTTTAACTAAAAAAGATTTAGCTGCTATTAATAAATTAGCTATTAAATATAATTCTTTTAAATGGTTATTTAATCATCCTATATATTCCAAAAATTTGCAATATCGTTTTGGATGGGGCGAAATAAAAGTTTTTTTAGAATTAGAAGATGGTTATATTAGAAAAATGGAATTATGTGGTGATTTTTTTCATATTCAAGAAAATTTAAAAAAATTTTGTAGTTTTTTTGAGAATATTTTATTTAGAACAGAAGATATTCAAAAAATTTTGAAAAAAGTGAATATTAATAATTATATTTTGAATGCTTCGAATCAAGATTTTTTATTTTTATTAGAACAAGGTTTAATTAATAATAAATATAAACAATCATAAACAATGAGTTAAATTTTTATCAGAATTTTGTTGCGGAAAATACTTATTAATTTCCAATTTTTTTGTTTATCCTTTTTAATAAAAATGTATAATATAAGAAAGGTATATTTTAAAAGTTAATTATGAAGATTTTTTCGTTAAAAAAAGTAATTATTAGTTCTTTGTTATTAACAATCTCTTTCTTTATTGAATTTGTATTTACTAAATTTTTTTTTCAAGATTGTCACGGATCTTTAATCAAATTAGAGTTATTACCTATAGTTTTAATAGGTTTTTTGTTCGGATTTAAATTTAGTTTATTCGCTAATCTTGTGTATGTCATGATTCATACCGCGTTGGAATGGCCTATTATTAATATGTTTATTTTAAATCAAACAAGATATTTACAATTATTATTTTTAATATTTTTTTTTATTTTTCCATATATGGCTTATTCTTTATCTGGTTTATTTCACGCCAAAAATTATCCATATTTAATTAAAAAAAATATTATAAAAAGTTTATTACTAATTTCTTTTATGCAAATTATTTCTTATACATTTTGTGTTTATAGTTTTTATTATTATTCTTATGATTCTTTGTTTTTAATATTTGAATCGGATTCTTGGATAATAACTCAGTTAAATCCTTTTTTATCTATATATTGGATTTTGGTTATTTATATTAATATTATGATTTTTTTAACTAATACACTTATTGGATTTATTTTGTTGTTTTTAAAATCTATTATCAACGAAAATACTGAATTTAATTTATAAAATGGATATTTATATCTTTTAGATAAATTTATTAACAATTTGTAAGTAATCTAATCTAGGACGATAACTATAAGGAATTTGCCATAATTCATTAATAAAAATTTGATAATCAATACTTTTGGATGAAGATTTTTGTATAAAATTATTTAAAAAAGATATAGGCAGATAAAAATATTGGTTATGACGTTTAAAATTAATAATTAAAAATGCTATTCCTTTTAATTCGTTTATTTTTTGTAAATAAATTATTTGATGATTAGGAATATTTTTTAAAGGAAATTTTTTTACATTATTAGTTTCTTTAGCATCAAAAGATAAATATTTACCTTTATAAATTCCTTGATAATCTGGTAAAGATTTTAAACGATAATAAGCTTCTACAATTTTAGTTTTTTTTCTTTGTGCATATTCGACTTTAACTACTTGTATAGGGATTTCATTTTTATGAATAAAAGCGATTTGATTTTCTTGATAAAATTTATTGGTTAAATTAATATCTTGTTCTAATTGTTTTCCTAAATTACTTTTTTTATTATAATTTAAATTTTGATTATTAATTTTAGTTGGATATTTCATATTTTTATTTATCTGATAACTTTCTAAAAAAATAGAAAAAAATTGATATTAATTGTTTTAAAGCTATAATAAATAGTGATTAACCAAATTCAAGTATTTTTAAAAATAATTAACATCATATTAAATTTATTTATTTTTATTTTACAAATATAATATTTATATTATAAACTTTAATTAATAATGATAAAAAAATCAAATTAATCGGTAAACATATATTTTGAAATTATTTTAATTAATGATATCACATTATTAATTTTTTAAGGGAGTTCTATTAAAAAATGCAAGAAATTAATTTTTTCGCTTTAGGAGGTATAGGGGAGAATGGGAAAAATTTTTACCTCTTAAAAATCAATTCTTCTTATTTTATTTTAGATGCTGGTTTAAAATATCCTAGTGTATTAGTGAATGGTATTGATGCTATTTTACCAGAATATTATAAATTAGAATCTATTAAAGGACAAATTAAAGGTATTTTTATTACTTCAGCTTTAGAAACTTATTCAGGAGCTTTAGTTTATTTCATAAAAGAATGGTCCATTCCTATTTATACTTCAGATTTTACTATGGAAGTAATTAAATTTAATTTAAAACAAGCAAATATAGATTTATCTTGTTTATCGTTTAATATGATAAAAGATGATATGAAAATTACTATTGATAATATTAAAATTTTTGTTTTTGGGATATCTCATTTTTTACCAGGCACTTTAGGTTTAGCTTTTGAAACCTCTTCAGGAATGATTATATATATGAGTGCTATGCATATGCAACAATCTAAAAATAATTTTTTTCAAACTAATTTTACCACTTTAGTAGAATTGGCTCGTAAAAAAGTTTTAGCTTTATTATTGGTTTCCCAAGGGGCTTTGAGTTTGGTAAAACCTAAAAGAGAAGAAATTTTAGAACATCATTTGAGTAGTTTTTTTGGCCATATAGAAAATAATATTATTGTTACTTTTTTAATTCCAGATTTATTAAAGATTCAAATGGTTATCGATTTAGCTGTACAAGCTAATTTAAAGATTATTATTTTAGGTCGTAAAAGTGAAAAAATTATTGATATTGCTTTATCAAAAAAATATTTAAAAATTCCTGAAAATACTTTAATTAATTTAAAAAATTCTAAAGATTATTTGAAATATAATAATGTTGTTGTATTAGTGTTTGGTCGACGTTTTGAAGCTTTTTATCGTTTGCAACGTATGTGTAAGAAAACTGATCGTTTAATGAAATTGCATATAGCCGATAAAATTTTATTATTTTCTGTGGATTTACCTGGTATTGATAAAGTCCAAAATAAAACTATTGATATATTAGCAAGACATGGTTTTCAAGTAGAATTTTTAATTAAAGATCTATTTCAAAACTTATCTTATGATTATCAAGAATATTTAAAATTATTATTATATTTATTAAAACCAAAATTTTTTTTACCTATCGCAGGCGAATATAGGCATCAATATTATGTAAAAAAAATGGTTCAAAATTTTAATTTTTCAGATAATAAAATTTTTTTAATAGAAAATGGTGATATGTGGTTTTATGATGGTTTACATAAACCTTTGATTAAAAAAAATTTTTTAAAAAATTTAGGTGAAATTTTAATTGATGGTACACCAGTTATAGATGGTAATAATTTTATTATTAAAGATAGGGAGTTATTAGCCAATGATGGCATTTTAATTATAGCCTGTAATTTAGATCTACGTTTGCGTAAAGTAATCGGGAATATTGATAATATTAAGTTGGTTAGTAAGGGATTTTTAGATAAAATGAAAATAGAACCTCTGATTCAACAGTTGAAAGAATTATTTTTAAAAATAAGTACACAGTTTATACACATTAATAAACAAATTAAATGGAGTGATTTTAAAAATAGTTTACGAGAAGAATTATCTAAATTTATTTTTAAAGCTACTAAAAAAAAACCTGTCATCATTCCTGTTTTAATTTCTGCAACCCGGTCAACGTTAAATAAAGATTTAAATTTTAATTCAAATATTGTAATTGAAAGCAAAGGATAATTTTACAAATGGTAGCACATATTTCGCAACAACAACCTAAATTTGACATTTTATTTTATGCTTTGGGCGGATTAGGTGAAGTAGGTAAAAATATGTATGTGGTCGAAATTCAGGATAAAATTTTTATTATGGATTCGGGCATGTCTTTTTCTGAAGATTCTTTTTTAGGTATTAATTATATAATTCCTAGTTATGAATATTTAATTAAAAATGAACATAAAATTCAATGTCTTTTAATTACTCATGGTCATGAGGATCATATTGGCAGCATTCCTTTTTTATTACGTAAAGTCAAAATACCCAAGATTTTGGTTACTGGTATTGCTTATGATTTGATTGAATTTAAATTAACAGAACATAAATTGCAAAAATATATGCATATTTTAGACAAATATGAAGAAGAATCTGAATTGTGTTTTGGAAAGGTTACAATTTCTTTTGTACGTCTAAATCATTCAATACCTGATACTTTTGGTATTGTTTTTGAATATAATAAAAATATTATTTTTTATACTGGTGATTTTAAAATTGATCATACTCCTGAAGGTCCTTTAGCGAATTATGCTAAATTAGCTGATTTAGGTAAAAAAGGAGTTTTATGTTTGTTATCTGACTCTACTAATGCTCAACAAAAAGGTTTTATAGAATCAGAAAATAAAATCGGAGATACTATTAACAATTTATTTTATCAAATTAAAGGTAGAATTATTATTGTTACTTTTGCGTCTAATTATTATCGTATTAGACAAATTATTCAAGCTAGCGTTTTAACTAAAAGAAAAGTAGCTGTCTTTGGCCGAAGTATGGAAAAAGCAATCGAAGTCGGAGCTAAAAATGGTTATTTAAAAGTGCCAAAAGAATTTTTAGCTAATAGCAACAATATTAATGCTAATGATGAAGATATTACTTTATTATGTACTGGTTCTCAAGGGGAACCTTTAGCTGCTTTGAGTCGTATGGCGAATGGCACTCATCGGCAAATTAAATTAAATAATAAAGATACAGTAATTTTTTCATCTTCTCCTATTCCGGGAAATCAAGATAGCGTGAATAAAATTTTAGATTTATTGTATAAAATGGAAGTTAATGTAATTTTACATGGGTTTTTAGTAGATACTCATGCTTCTGGACATGCTAGTCAAAATGATTTGAAATTAATGTTAAATTTAATTAAACCACGTTTTTTAGTTCCAGTTCATGGTGAATATGTTATGTTAATGGCTCATAAAAAGTTAGCTATTGAATGTGGTATACCTTCTGAGAATGTTTTTATTTTAGATAATGGCGATGTATTAGGTTTAAGTCCCGAAAAAGCTCAATTAATCCGAAAAATTCCTCACGATGATATTTATATTGATGATTCTGGTTCAGAAAATTTGAGCAATTCTATCATTAAGGAAAGAAAAATTTTAAACGAAGAAGGATTGTTATCTATTATTGTTAGCATGGATTGGAAGAATAAAAAAATTATTAATCATCCTATGGTTGTATCTCGAGGATTTATTTATATGAAAGGTAGTGGTGATTTTATTCAAAAAATATCTAATGATATTAAAAATATGATTCAAAAATTATTATCTTCTGAAACAGTTAATGAAAATTATTTAATAAAAGCTATTATTAATTTTATCACTCCTCGTATTTATGAAACTACTTTACGTAATCCTTTAATTTTACCTATTATTGTATCTATTTAAAATTTTTTAGTTCAGAAAGGTTTTTTGATTTTTATGAATTTCGCTAAACTACTTGATAATAATTTATATAACAATTATTCTATTAATGATTTAATTTGTATAGTAAATGTAAGATTTAATAAAGATAAAAACTTGAAAATTTCTAAAGAATGGTATACTGTTGGTCTGAAAATACTTATTCACTCTGAGATTAAATTTTTTTCAGAATTAATTTTATTTTTTGAACATATTGATAATGATAATCCAGAATTTTTTTTACAACCAGGTCAAAAAATAAAAATTATAACTGGAAAATTATTTCTTAATAAAATTATATTAAAAGAAAAAGGTACTTTGTTGATTGAAAAATTTATTCACGTAAGTGAATAGCAAATCATAATTATATTTAAATAATTCTAAATAATTTAAATTGGTTTGTAAAAATTGTATAAATAAAAAAAATAAAGGAGATCTTTTTAATGCCGGAACTACCAGAAGTAGAAGTTATTGTAAGAGCTTTAAACAAACAAATTATAAATCGCTAGGGCGCAAAAGATGCTCATA
>NZ_MWKN01000090.1 GCF_002009625.1 Candidatus Phytoplasma citri | reverse complement strand
GGAAAGCGGTGTGCTTGGAAACTTGCTCGCACCGTTTGGACGGGGGCTGATTGTAAATAAAACAGCAAAGATAAATCGCTGCATAAAACGCAATTAGTCTATTCGTATTTGTTAATAAACTTATTAATTTGCTATTAATGATATTTTTATAAATTTATAATTTTACAAGAATTTAAAAAGAATATTTGAATATTTATTAGTGACTAATTTCTAATAATAAATGTTAAAGAAAAAATTAATTTTTTAAATTTATTTTTATTATTTTGTTTTAAATTTATTTAATTAAAAAATATTTCAATTGTAAAGTGGGTTTTTTAATGATATGCAACAAATATATGATATTTTAGTTATAGGTGGCGGTCCAGGAGGTTATGTTGCAGCTATCAAAGCTGCTCAGTTAGGTGCCAAAGTAGCTTTAATTGAGAAACATAAAATAGGCGGAATTTGTTTAAATTATGGTTGTATACCTACAAAAGCTTTTTTAAAAAGTGCTAAAGTTTGGGATTTATGCAAAAATGCTAGTCAATTCGGATTAAATAATATAGAAAATATTTCTTTTGATTGGAAATCTATATTACAACGTAAAGATAAAATTGTGAAAAATTTGACTAATGGAATAGCTTTTCTTTTGAAAAAAAATAAATCAATTGATTTTTATTTTGGTTCAGCAGAAGTTGTAAATGCTTATCAAGTTGTTGTGAATAATCAAATTTTAAAAACTAAAAAACTTATTATAGCGACCGGTTCTCATGCTTTTATACCTCCTATACCAGGAGCTAAAGAATCTTATTTAGATAAATATTTATATACCAGTAAAGAATTAGTACAATTAGAAACCTTTCCTAAAAAAATAATTATCATAGGCGGAGGGATAATAGGTGTTGAATTTGCTACTATTTTTAATAAATTCGGATCTGAAGTGATTATTTTAGAAAAACAAAAATCTATTATTAGTTCAATGGATAACGATATTATAATTGCTTATACTAAAAATCTTAAAAATTCCAATATCAATGTTATGACAGAAGCTAATGTAATTAAGATTGATAAAAATACTGTTTATTACGAATATCAACAAAATTTATGCCAAGAAACAGCAGATATTATTTTGATGGCTGTTGGAACAAAACCTAATTTAATAGGTTTAGATAAATTAAATTTAAATATGGATAGAAATGGTATTTTGACTGATAATTTTTTACAAACTTCTATACCTGATGTATATGCTATTGGAGATGTTAATGGTAAATATATGTTAGCTCATGTTGCAAGTCATGAAGGTATTGTAGCTGTACATCATGCTTTAAATTTAAAAGGTCAAATTAATCCTATTAATTATGATCATGTTCCTTCATGTATTTATAGTTTTCCTGAAATAGCTTCTATTGGTTGCACAGAACAACAAGCCAAAGAACGCAATTTAAATTATAAAATTTCTAAAATGCCTGTTCAAGCAATAGGTAAAGCTCATGCTGATGGTGATTTAGAAGGTTTTGCAAAATTAATTGTTGATAAAAATACACTTCAAATTTTAGGTATGCATATTTATGCTTATAATGCTACAGAATTAATTACCGAAACTGGAGCTTTAATGCATTTTAATGGCACAGCGTATAACGCTGCGGAAATAATTCATCCTCATCCAACTTTATCAGAATTAAATTTAGAAACTTTTTTAGGAGCCGTGGATAAACCTATTCATTTGTAAAGAAAAATATTTTATTTATCTTATTAAAAAATAATGTTTTTATGATAAAAATATTATTTAAGTTTGAATTAAATAAAAATTTTTATATGATTATATAATAGAATATTTTTGGCAAAAAAAGGGGGGATTAACAGATTATAATCCTCCCTTTAATTAGTGATTTTTAATTATAAATATATATATCTTTAGTTATGGTACCAAAAATTTCTAAATATTAAATAATGTTTTTATGAGAAAAATATTATTTAAGTTTGAATTAAATAAAAATTTTTATATGATTATATAATAGAATATTTTTGGCAAAAAAAAGGGGGGATTAACAGATTATAATCCTCCCTTTTAATTAGTTATTTTTAATTATAAATATATATATCTTTAGTTATGGTATCAAAAATGCCTAAATATTAAATAATCTCACTAATTACTAGTACTGATAAAAAATAAACAGTTTCTAAAAGAAAAACATCAGGAACTGCATCTATTCTTAAAAGTTGTTTACGACGAAGTTAATTAGTTCAGAACGTACCTTCGCCGAATAATTCAGTTCTCGAAGATAAGAAGATCGCCCCAAATACAAGGATTAATTTCTTCTTAAAAGAGGAATCAAGATTTGATATTTAGGTTATTAAATTAAATTCATAATGAGATAAAAAAACATTAGTTCGACAATAAAGCGATTTTTTTAGTAATCGGAGATTTAAAACTTAATGGGGGGAGATTATTAAGTAGCTCTCTTAAGAATAAGGAAAACGACCTTGATATCGCGAAAGAAGTGAATATTCAAAAAATAAATTTAAAATTTATAATTTAATGAAAAATTAATTTTAATATATATTTTTAATATATAATAAGTGTTTATCATTATAATAAAAAATAGGATTGAAATATAATAGTAAATAAAATAATTTAATTTATTAAAATTACAAAAATATCAAATATTAGAGTTTCTTTTTTTATATTCGGTGTTTCACTTTTTTCAAAGGATAAAATAAAAGGTATTAATATTTTTAAGATCTTAATTTTATAAAGTTTTTTTAATTTTTTAAATTTAAAAAAGAACATAGGAGTTTTTTGGATTAAATATATGTTATTAATTGATACTCATACACACTTAAATTTAAATGATTATGAAAAAGATTTAAATGAAGTTATAGATAAAGCCAATAATAATGGGATTAAATATTTTATTGTTCCAGGATTAAACGCTCAAACTAATGCAAAAGCTTTTCAGTTGGCTTTAGAATACGAATGTATTAAAATTGCAGTGGGTATACATCCATGCTATTGGCAAAATGAAGATCCTATAACTATTCAACAATATTTGAGATTACCACAAGTTGTAGCAGTAGGAGAAATCGGTATTGATTTATATAGAGATAAAACTTCTTTACATATTCAAAAAAAAAATTTACAAATTCAATTAGAATTAGCTCTTAAATATAATTTACCTGTTATTTTGCATGCTCGAGAAGCTTTTGAAGAAGTTTATCAAGTTTTATTGCCTTATCGAAATAAACTTAAAGGAGTTTTTCATTGTTTAGTAAATAATTTAGAAGAGGCTCAAAAAGCTGTCGAATTAGGATTTTATATAGGTATTGGTGGTATTGTTACTTATAATAATGTTTTAGTAGCTCATGAAGTAGCTTGTAAAATACCTTTAGATAAAATATTATTAGAAACTGATTCTCCTTTTTTAACACCTTTTCCTTTGGAAAAAACAAAACGTAATGAACCTGCTTATTTAAGTATTATTGCTGAAAAGATTGCTTATTTACGACAAATAAGTTTATCCGATGTTATTAATCAAACTACTAAGAATGCTAAAAATCTTTTTTTAATTGATAAATTATAATTTTAAATTCGATATAATTTTTTCATTCAAATTTAATTTAGACAGAAAAGGATAATGAATTTTATATGTTAGATGATTCGAGTAAATTAATAGATATTAAACAAGATTCTATATCTTGGCACGAACATAGAAATAATTATATTAATGCTTCTGAGGTAGCGGCTATTATGGGTTTAAATCCTTTCGAAAGTGTTAAGTTATTATTTAAAAGAAAATTATTTAAAGAGAAAATAGAAGTTAATGAAGCTATGCGTCGTGGACGTCGTTTGGAACCTGAAGCTAGATTTTTTTTTAATTCATTTTTTCAAATGGATTTTGTTCCTGCTGTTTTTGTGAAACAATTCATGTCTGCTTCTTTAGATGGTTGGAATTCAGATTCACGAAGTATTTTGGAAATTAAATGTCCTATTTCCTGTGATACTTCTTCTTGGAAAGATTTTTTTTTGAATGATAAAATACCCAAATTTTATTATGCACAAATTCAAGCTCAACTTTATTGTTCTAATGCTGATAAAGCTTTTTTTTTAGTTTATTATACTTATCAACATTCTAAAGTGAAGGAAGTGTATAGAGATTCAGAATTTATCGATAAAATGTATACTAAATGTTTTAATTTTTATAAATTATTTACCGAAGCTAAGCAAATTTTACAACAATTAGGTGATCTAAAAAAAATGAAGGAATTTATTTAAAAGTTATAAAAAATTAAAAATATAATTTTGTTATTTTGATTATAATTTTGAGATTATTTTTTTAATTTATTTATATTTGGTAATAAAAAATTTATTATTTTTCGGCAAATTTATTTTCAGTTTTATTATGAAACAAAATATAATGATTAAAAAACTTAATAATAATAAATATTTATCTTGTGGTCTGGGATATGCATAAATTTCATTCCAAGCATCATTAATTTGTTTTTTGGTTTGAACATTATATTTATATATATTGTCTTTGCTATTGATATTTATTTTTAAGATATTATTGTTTTCATTAATGTTTTCGTAGGGAGAGTCATATCCCACAAATAAAGCGTTTTGTTTAAGATTACTATTTTTTAATAAAAAATTGATAAAATCATAAGCTCCGATTTTATTACTTCCTTTAGGTAATACTAAGCTATCTACCCAAATATTTGTTTGATAAATATTATTTTCTTGATCATTAAAATCATAGTATTCAAGATTAGGATTTTGTTGCATTAGATATCTAGCATCACCAGAATAAGTAACAGCTATGTCATAACGTTCTTGATTAGTTATGCGCATATTATCTAAAATTTGATCTGTAACAAAAAATAAATTTTTATTTTTTTGCTTTAAAGTTAGTAACCATTCTTTAGCTTTAATAATTTCTGTTGTATTGGCTTGGCTGATGTTACCTTGAGTCGCTTTTAATCCTATAAATATACCTTCAAAAGGATTATTATATAGCGCTACTTTATAATTATTATTTTGTAATATTTGGGTCCAATTTCTACTTATTTGTTCGCGACTTATTTTATTTTTGTTGTATAAAAAACCTAATTTTCCCCAAAAATATGGGATAATATATTCTTTTATATTTTGGGGCAATTTATCTTTTTGAATTTTTTTAAAATTGTTAGTTAATTCGGGATAATTTGTTAATTTATCTTTATCTATTTTATGAAGATAATTATCTTTTAATTGTTCTATAGCGTATTCGCTTAAAATAGCAATATCATAGATATCCCCTGTTTTTATTTTATTTATAGCTATTTCATTTGATGAAAAAAAATTTTGTTTAATAATAAAATTTTTTGATTGCTTGTTATAATCGGAAATAATTTTAGGATCAATATATTCCCCCCAATTAAATAATATTATACTTTGTTTAGCAGAATTTTGAGTTTTAATTCTATATAAATTGGCAATAAAAATTATTGATAGAAATAATATTATACTTATTATTTTTTTTCTAGTATTCATATTGGTTTTTTTTCACAAAATAACAATGAAACATTATTTTTATTAAAATAAATAAAATTAGTAATGAGGATACAGCGTTAATAGTAGGATTAATAGTGCCTTTTAAACTATATATATAAGCTGAGATATTTTGAAAGTCAGAACCTCCTGCAAAATAAGAAATAATAAAATCATCAAAAGATAAAGCAAAAGCTATACTAGCTCCTGCTATTATAGAATTTTTTAATTGAGGTAAAATAATTTTAATTAAAGTTTGATTTGGTGTAGCACCCAAATCATAAGCCGCTTCTATAGTATCTAAATCTAAATTGCAACATTTACTATAAATGGTGATTAAAACATAAGGTACGCTAAAAGATATATGCGATAATAACATACGCCAAAAGCCGTTGTTTAATCTCATAAAACTAAATAAAATAAATAAAGATAAAGCGTTTATTATTTCGGGTATAATGATAGGGAATTGATTTATAGATAAAATAATTTTTTGCCATTTTTTGTTATAATTCATTAAAGAAATAGCTGCTAAAGTTCCGATTACAGTTGATATAATAGTTGATAGAAAGGCTATTTCTAAAGTTACTATTATAGCTTTTTTTACTGATTCATCTTGTATTATTTTGTGATACCATTTAAAACCGAATTTATTGAAATGTATTAATGAAGCTATTCTGCCTTCATTTTCGTTAAAAGAAAAAATTATTAAAGAGATAATAGGGAGATAAATAAAAATTAACATAGTTGTTAAATATATGTATAATAAATTCTTTTTTACATTCATTTTCATAATTATTATTTCCCTTCTTTAGCATATTTGTAGTATTGATTTTTAGGACAAAGTTTTAAGATTATTAACATCAGAATTGTTAAGTTAATAGCTATAACACAAGCGCTTTTAGTTTCATCATTTAAAAATATTTTATTTTCTATTAATTCGCTTATCACCATGACATTTGTAGGTCCTAAATATTTCGGAACAATAATATTAGTGACTATTTGTAATAAAATTAAAATGGTTCCTTCGATAATACCAGGCAATGATAAAGGAAATATAATTTTTTTAAATACTTGTTTTTCATTAGCTCCTAGATCTTGAGCAGCTTCAATCAAACTTTTGTCTATTTTAGAAATATTTAGATAAATAGATAAAAACATATAAGGTAAAAAAAGATATAAAAAACCAATAAACATAGCTATATTAGTTTCTAGTATATTAATGTTTAAGAATTTTTCTGTTAAAGATAAAATTTGCACTAAAGCTTGTGTCTTTAAAATCATATTAATCCAAATAGTACCATTGATTAATAAAATTATTATTGGTTGGATTAAAGGATTTAGTTTTGAAACGCCATATGCTAATGGGTAAGTAATAATAATTACTAAAAAAGTAGCTATAACGGAAATAGAAATAGATCTTATAATAATATAAATAAAATTTAAATTAGTATAAAAATTATAATAGTATTTAGTAGTAAAAACCATTTTAATAATTTTGGTATCATCATATTCTTGAATTGAATCAAAACAAATTATTAATATTGGCATTATAATTAATAAAATTATAACAATTAAATATGGCAAAGCTAACCATTTATAAAATTTATTGGATTTATTTTTAATAATATTTTTCATGTTTAATTTTACCATGTTTCCATAATATGAATGTCTTCAGGATTAAAAGATATTCCTATTTGGGCATTTTTTTCAATAAAATCTGTTGTATGAATTAAATAATGTCTATATTTAGTTTTGATAATGACTTCCCAATAAACTCCTTTAAAGGATATAGAATGAACTATTCCTGTAATTAAACCATCTTTATAATTTACAATATCTATATCTTCTGGTCTTATAACTATATCAACAGGTTGATTTTTTCGAAAACCATAATCTATACAACGAAATTCTTTATTATCAAATAAAACTACAAAATCATCTTTCATAATTCCAGAAATTAGATTTGATTCCCCAATAAATTGTGCTATAAATTTGTTGGCAGGTTCATTATAAATATCCTCAGGATTGCCTATTTGTTGGATAGCTCCTTGTTTGATAACTACTATTTTATCACTCATAGTTAAAGCTTCGGATTGATCGTGTGTTACTACTATAAAAGTAATACCGAAAATTTTTTGCATTTCTTTTAATTCGTATTGCATTTCTTGTCTTGATTTTAGGTCTAATGCTGCTAAAGGTTCATCAAATAAAGCTACTTCAGGTTCATTAATTAAAGCTCGGGCAATAGCTACTCTTTGTTGTTGTCCTCCGGATAGTTGGTAAATATTTCTGTTTTCAAATCCTTGTAAGCCCACTAATTTCAAATAATGTAAAACTTTATTTTTTATAAATTCTTCTTTTGTTATTGAGCATAATAATTTTTGATTAAATTGACTTAATAATAGTTGTTGTTGTTTTTTTATAAGTTCTATTTCTTCTTTTAAATCTAGTTTTAATTTTTGGAGGTCAGGATGTTTTTTATAAAATGGCAACAACGAAAATAAATAATTTTGGTTTAAATTATTTTGAATTATTTTTATTTTTTGTTTATATTTTTGTTTAATGGAATTAATTTTTTGTTTTGTGGTATTGTTGACATTTTTTATTTTTTGTTTCGTTGTGTAATTTAAATCTTTTACTCTTAAACCAAAAGCTATATTTTCTAAAACATTTAAATGAGGAAAAAGTGAATAATTTTGAAAAACTGTATTTATTAATCTTTTATGAGGTGGTACATTTAAAATACTTTTATTTTTGAACAAAATATCACCACTACTGCAAGTATCAAAACCTCCTATAATTTTTAGAATAGTTGTTTTGCCGCATCCTGAAGGTCCTAAGATAGTTACAAATTCATTTGTTTTAATTTTTAAATTAATATCTTTTAAAATTATTTGATTATTTATAACCTTAGTAATATTTTTTAGTTCTATTAAATCGGTCATATATATTTTGATTGTACCTCCCTCTCTTTTGATTCTAATAAAAATTAATTATTTGATAATTTTTTCTAAAAATATTTTAATTATTTATTTGCTAAAATAGCTAAAAAAGCTTGTTGAGGTAATTTAACTTTTCCTAGAGCTCTCATTTTCTTTTTTCCGGCTTTTTGTTTTTCTAATAACTTTTTTTTCCTTGTATGATCTCCGCCATAACATTTATCTGTAACATTTTTTCTTAAAGCTTTTATATTTTCTCTGGTTATAATTTTTTTGCCAAGAGCTGCTTGAATTGTAATTTCAAACATTTGTTTCGGTATTAATTCTTTTAATTTATTGCAAATTATTTTGCCTTTAGTATAAGCGAAATCTTCATGAACTACTAAAGATAACGCATCAACTATTTCAGAATTTAATAAAATATCCATTTTTTTTAATTTACTTTGATAGTAATTTTCCATTTGATAATCAAAAGCAGCATATCCTTGGGTCGCAGATTTTAATTGATCGAAATAATCGTAAATAATTTCTCCAAAAGGTAATAAATATGTTAATATTGTATTTTGATTTTCTAAATATTTGATATTTTGTAAAATTCCTCTTTTATTTTGTGTCAATTTCATTACCGAACCTATGTATTTTTCAGGACATGTTATAAAAGCTTTTATGAAAGGTTCTTCTATTTTTTCGATAGCTTGATTTTGAGGCCATTTTTGTAGGTTATCTATAATAATTTTTTGGTTTTGTTTGGTATAAACATGAAAAATAACTGAAGGAGCAGTAATAATAACTTCTATTTTAAATTCACGAGTAATTCTTTCTTTAATAATATCCATGTGTAATAAACCTAAGCAACCAATGCGAAACCCCATTCCTAAAATATTAGAATTAGATTTTTCGTAAATTAAAGATGAGTCGTTTAATTTTAATTTTTGTAATGCTTCTTGAAGATTAATATATTGTTTGCTGTCAGCAGGATAAAAACCGCAAAAAACTACAGGATTAATTACTTTATATCCTGGCAATGCATGAACTTGAATATTTTTGTTTAAAGTAATGGTATCACCGATTTTTACATCGTCAATATTTTTAATAAAAGCAGTTAAGTAACCTACATCTCCTGTAGTTAAAAAAGGTTGTATAACAGGATTAGGTTGAAAGGTACCTACTTCCATAACATCATAAACAGCTTTACTTTTGATAAAACGTATACGATCTCCTTTTTTAAGCGTTCCATTTATAATTCTGATATGAGGTATTACTCCTTTATAATTATTAAATTTTGAATCAAAAATTAAAGCTTGTAAAGGTGATTGGGGATCTCCTTTGGGACAGGGAATATTTTTTATAATTTTCTCCAAAACATCTTTAATTCCCACGCCTGTTTTTCCGCTTGCTAATATAATGGAATTGATATCGATTTTTAGAAGATTTTTAATTTCTTGTTGAATTTTAGGTATATTAGCATTTGGTGCATCTATTTTATTTATGACAGGTATAATTATAAGTTTATTTTCCAAAGCTAATTTTAGATTTGATATGGTTTGAGATTGTATTCCTTGAGTAGCATCTACTACTAATAATGCTCCTTCGCATGCTGCTAATGAACGCGAAACTTCATATCTAAAATCGCTGTGACCTGGTGTGTCAATTAAATGCATAATATATTCTTTTTTTTGCAAACTATGATATTTTATTTGAATAGCATTTAATTTAATTGTTATTCCTCTTTCTTGTTCTAAAGCCATAGAATCTAAAAATTGAGGTTTCATTTCGTGTTTTAGAACAGTATTGGTTATTTCTAAAATTCTATCAGCTAAAGTAGATTTGCCATGATCTATATGCGCAATAATAGAAAAATTTCTTATTTGTTTTTGTCTTTGTTTGATTTTATCAAAATCCATTTTTTAATACAATCGACTTTCCTTATCATTTATATAATCGTTAAAATTTTGTTAAAGTATTAGTGTATAAATTATGTATTTATTATTATATAATAAAAATATTTTATGTAGATAAATGGGATTTCAAATATTTTATTAATTTATTTTAATTTGTATTGTTTTTATTTTTCTTTACTAAGAATAGATAATTAAGATATCTGCTTTTAGTAATTAAACCTTTTTGATAATTTTCTATTATTTTACATTTTTTTTCTTCAATATGTAAACAATTATTTCCAAAAAAACATTGTCCAGATATAGAATTGAAATCTGGATAGAAATTTTTAATTTCATTAGTTTTTAAATTAGATATTGTTAACTTGGAAAAGCCAGGCGTATCAGCTAAATAACCTTGATGACACATATATAATTGTGAGCTTGTCGTTGTATGTTTACCTTTAAACGAACGAATAGAAATCGGTTGAGTTTTTACTTTAAGAGAAGTTAAATTATTAAATAAAGTTGATTTACCTACACCAGTTTGTCCCGCCATAATAGTTATTTTATTTTTTAATTGTTCAATTATATAATTTATATTATTTTTTTGTTTAGCGTTAATATATATTACAGAATACCATTTTTCGTAATATGAAAGTTGATTTTTTATATATCGGAATTGTTCTTGATTTATTAAATCTTTTTTAGTAAAAATCAATATTATTTTAATATTTAATCTTTGTAGGATTATTAAAAATTTATCTAATAACTTAAAATCTATTTTAGGTTCTGTAAGGGAAAATGTTAATAGCACTTGATCAATATTTACTATATGAGGTCTTTCTAATTCATTTTTACGAGTTTGTATATTTATAATAAAAAAATTATTATATTTAAATTCATATTCTACTATATCTCCTATTTTGATAGGACAATGGTATAGCGATTTAGTTGTTATATTTTTTTGATTAAAATCTTTTATTTTGCCTTTAGGTTGAGCAATTATGGTTTTTTTTGTGATAAATCGATAATAACATATTTATTGATTAAATTTTTAACAACAAGTCCTTTATACAATATAAGCTCCTTTTATGATGATATATAGTATTTTTTTATCTTATTTTTGCTTGAAATTTATTTTTTAAATTATTTTCTATTTGATGGATAATTTGTTCTATTGTAATTTTATTTAAATCATTATTGATATTTTCAAATGTTAAACGAAAAGATAAAGAGTAATATTCTTGATTTGTATTCGGGGTATTAGATTTTGGCATATATACATCTAACAATTCACATTTTCTTAAAATTTTTTGAAAATCTTTTGTTAAGATTTTTAATATTTGTTTAAAATTAAATTTTTTACTTATCCAAAAGCTTAAATCTCGAGTTATATAAGGTAATTTATTAATTTTATTAACAATTATATTATTATTAAAAGATTGTTTTAAAATTAGATCTAGATTAATTTCAGCTATAAAACTTTGGCTTAAATTATTTAGTAAAGTTAATTTTGGATGTATTTCCCCTATAAAACCAATATTTTTTTTATTCATTTGAATATTGGCTTGTGCTCCTGGATGTAAATTCAAATATTTTTTGGTCACTGAGAACGATAAATTGATATTTAAAAAAAGAGCTATTTTTTCTATAACTCCTTTTAAAATAAAGAAAGAACTTTCTATATTTTGTTTTAACCAGTAATTTTTTATTAAATGACCGCTAATACCTAAAGATAAATGTAAAATTTCTTGGTTTTTGTAAAATACATGTGATATTTCAAAAAAAGCATTATCTATATTTTTATTTTTGTGATTAAATTCTAAAACTTCTAACATACTTCCGCTTAAGTTTTGTCTAAGAATTTTTCTTTCTTCATTAATAGGATTTATAACTGATAAATAATTTTGATCCTGATGGAATAAGTTAAAAATTTTTTGATTAATAAGTTTGTATGTTTTTATTTCATAAAATCCTAAGTTAGCTAAAAATTTTTTTAATTTAATTAAATTTTTTGCACATGTGTTATGTTCTGTAAAATGATTGATAGTGGATCGTTTTGTTTTATTATTAAAACCTTTTAATCTAACTAAATCTGCTATTATGTCTTCGGGAGTCATAATATCATAACGTCTTTCAGGAGCTTGTGCCATAAAATAATTTTGAGAAGGTTTAGATATAAAATCTACTTTATAATTTAATTTATTTAATATATTGATAATTTTATTAGAAGATAATTTTAAACCTATTTTTTTATTAATTTCTTTTAATGAAATTCTTATTTTAGGATTATTATGTTGTTTTATTTTTTGAGATGAAATTTTTTTATATACTTTTCCATAAGTTAATTTTTGTATTAAATATGTAGCTTGGTTTAAGGCTTTTTGAATCAAATTTTGATCAATTCCTTTGGTTAATAATAAAGTTTGAGGATTATTTATTTGATGATATTTAGCTATTTTTGAGATGATTTCTATGTTCCAATAACTACTTGTAATAATAATATTTTGAGTTTTATTTGTAATTTCATAATCTGGATTGTTTAAAATATTACTCAAAGAGATAATTTTATTATTATTAGTAATTACTATGTCTTGTTGATGTCTTAAAAAATATGTTTTGTTTATATGGCAAATTTTTTCGTTGGGTTCAGCATTTCTTATTTCGATTTGTTCGTTGGTTAATTTTTCGGCATCAAAAACATTTAATGGTATTCCGTATTCTATCATTATTAAATTAATAATATCCATAATGTTATTAGTAGGTTCTATTTGGTTTGTTATTAATAAATTACGTAACCATAAAGGGCTAGGTTTTACTATCAAATTTTTTATATATCTTAAACTATATTCATAACAATTATCGTTTTTTATATTGATAATGAAAGGATTTATTTTATCTAATTCGTGAGGGTTATTATTGATATTTTGAAAATTAATTAATTGTGGGTTAGATGATTCTAATACAGCATTGAGATCTTTAGCAAATCCTATATGTGATAAAAGATCTACTCTATTAGGAGTTAATGCTAAGGTGATAGCTGAACCTTTTAAATTTAAATATGTTAAAGCGCATTTTCCTACAGGAGCTTGTTCATCTAAATATAATATTTCATTTTTTTCTGATTCTATTAAATTTTTGTGGGATAATTGTAAATCTTTAGCTGAAATTATTTTTTTGTTGTAAATGTTTCTATCATAAATATCTGGATTTTGGTTGTTATTAAAGCTAGAAATAATATTTTGTGATTTTGGCTCTATTAAAACGATAATTTTTTTATTTATTAAAAAATTATCAAAATTAATAATTTGATTTTTATCAATAAATATTATATTTTTGCCAATATCTATTGTAATTATTTGGTTTATAATTTTAATAATTTTTCCAATAATATATTTTTGGTTATTCTTGAGTGTTAATTGAGGATGAATTATTTCTATTTTGTCTACTTCTGTTATATGATTATTAATTAGAAATTTTAAGTTTTTAGGAATAGGTTGGGATAAATATTTTTTTAAAATGTTTTCGTTGATAATCATGATATTTTCTCTTTTTTAATTATTTTTATATATAAATCTTGAATAAAAGATCTTATTATATATCAATTTAATAATGAAAATTGTTTTAAAAATCTTAAATCATTGTTATAAAAATCTCGAATATCTTCTATTTTATATTTTAACATAGCTATACGTTCAATACCCATGCCAAAAGCAAATCCTTGATATTTATTAGGATCAAAACCACCTTGTTTTAATATATTGGGATGTATTAATCCTGCTCCCATAATTTCAAGGTATATTTCTTCTTTATTTTTTTTTGTCAGGATTAAATCTACTTCTAAGCTTGGATTGGTAAAAGGGAAATAAGATGGTCGAAAAAATATTTTTTGTTTTTTTCCGAAAATATGTTTTATTAATAAGGTAATAGTAGTTTTTAAATTTTCCAAATTAGCTGTGTAATCTATTACAAAACCATCTAATTGAGTGAATTGATGACTATGAGTCGCATCATCTTTATCTCTACGATAAACATTTCCTGATGAAATTATTTTTAAAGGTTTATTAGGGTATTGTAACATAGCTTTAATTTGCATTGAAGATACATGAGTTCTTAAAAGTTTTTCTTGTGTTTGATCTAAATAAAAAGAATCTTGCATATCTCTAGCTGGATGATTTTTACTTATATTCATAAGTTCGAAGTTATATAAATCTGTTTCGATTTCTTGGTTTTCATAAATGTTATATCCCATTTTTAAAAAAAAATTTTCCAATTCTTCAATTATTTTTGTTATAGGGTGTAAGCTTCCTGTTGGAAACGAAAAACCGGGCAAAGTAATATCGATTTTTTCTTTTTTAATTTGGTTTTGCAATTGTTTGTTTTCGATTTTTATTTTATTATTTTGATAAACAAAGATAGAATTTTTTTTTAATTCATTTATTTTTTGGCCTAATTCTTTTTTTGTTTTTAAATCACATTTTTTAATATATTTAAATATTTCTGCAAAATATTTATTAAATCGATTATATTGGATATCTAATTGATATAAAGAATTTATTTTGTTTAATTCTTCAATTTTTAATTTAATTTCTTGTTTTAATTTGAATATTTTTTTTTGTAAATGTTCGTTTTTATTATTCATTTTATTAATTTTAATTTCCCTCTTATGCGATAAATATTGAATATTTAATTGATTTAATTTAAATTTTAAATAAACATTAAATTAAAATTAAATTTTTTTAATTTTAATAATTTTTATTTTTAAAATTTTAATTTTCATTATGTGATATTATAATATTATCATAATTACAAATTTAAAGAGTTAATTTTATTATTTTAAGCTTAATATACGAAATAAATTCTTTTATTAATTAGATTTTATAAAATTTTTTATAATTAAAATTATTTTATGTTTAGGAATAAAAATGTAAATATAATATATATATAAATAAGGATATAAAATTAACTTCCAAAAGATTAATATTTTGAGATTAATTAGGGTTTTATGAATATAATTAAAAAAGCTATTTTCATTAAAAGTATTACTAATTTAAAATATCGCCCTCCTCTTAATTTTCCTGAATTTTTATTAATAGGACGCAGTAATGTGGGCAAAAGTTCTTTAATAAATGCTTTAACTAATCATAAAAAATTAGCTTTATTTTCTAAAATTCCAGGTAAAACAATTACTTTAAATTATTTTTTAATCAATAATTCTTTTTATTTGATAGATTCTCCTGGTTATGGATTTTCTAAAAGGAATAAAGCGGAACGTACGAAACAAATGTTAATGCTTAATCATTTTATTACTTATAATAATCAACTTAAAATGATTTTTCAAATAATTGATTTTAATATTGGTCCCACTTTATTAGATTTACAAATGTGTAAAAATTTTGTTAAATATAAAATTCCTATTGTAATTATTTTAAATAAAAAGGATAAAGTGAAAAAAAATCACTTATTATCTCGTATCAAGTTTGTTAAGCAATGCTTTAATAATAATTTTTTTAATATTAAAGATTTTTATTTATGTTCTTGTCGAGATAAATATGGAATTTCAGAAATTATTAGTTTTATGATTAAAAATTTGCATGTATAATAAAAATTATTGTGAAAAATATTTTATAAAAAATATTATATTTTAGTTTTTTACATTTTAAGTTTGTTTGTTAATATTTGTTTTGTAAGTGGTAGAATATTACTACCTATTTATTCTGATTAGGAAATTATAAATGAGAAATTTAAACTATATGAATAATAAATATGATTTTAAAATTATTGAAAAGAATCAATATGTCAATTGGTTAAAATACAAAGAATTACAAAAAAAAAGTAATTTTTCTAATTTGCCGAATTTTACTATTGTAATTCCTCCGCCTAATATTACAGGTAAATTACATTTAGGACATGCTTGGAATAATATTTTGCAAGATAATTTAGTTCGTCGCAAAATGTTAACAGGTTATAATGTTCTTTTTGTGCCCGGTATGGATCATGCTGGAATAGCTACACAAATTAAAATTAAACAAAAATTACAAGAAAAAGGTTTTTGTATTAGTGATTTAACTAAAGATATTTTTTTGAAATATGCAAATGAATGGCAACAAAAATATATGAAAGATATTCGTCAACAATGGCGAGATTTAGGTCTTTTATTAGATTATGATTATGAACAATTCACTTTAAATCCTTCTATAAGTTCTACTGTTGAGAAAGTTTTTGTATCCTTATATAAAGAAGGTTTGATTTATCGTGATTATAAAATAATTAATTGGGATTCTAGTGCTCAAACTACTTTATCTGATACTGAAATTCATGAACGTGAAATTGCAGGAAAATTATTTTATTTAAAATATTTTTTTATCAATGATGGGGGTTTAAGCGATAATTTTATTGTAGTAGCTACTACTCGTCCTGAGACAATTTTTGGAGATCAAGCTATAATGTGTCATCCTGGTGATAAAAGATATCGACATTTTATTGGTAAAAAAGTTTTAGTACCAGGTACTGATTTGATAATACCTATTATTGCTGATAAATATGTAGATATGTCATTTGGTAGCGGATTATTAAAAGTTACCCCTGCTCATGATTTTGATGATTTTCAATTAGGTCAAAAACATAATTTAAAATCGGTTTTATGTATGAATCCAGATGGATCTATGAATCACTTAGCGAAACAATATCAAGGACTAGATCGTTTTGTATGTCGAGAAAAATTAATTTTAGATTTAGATAAACAAAATTTTTTATTTAAAGTAGAAGATTATAATCATTCTATTCGTGTTGCTAATATATCAGGCATTATTATAGAACCACGTCTTTCTTTGCAATGGTTTTTGAAAACTAAAGGATTATCTCAGTTAATTTTAAAAAAACATAAAATTAATTTTTTTCCTAAAAGATTTTTAATATTATTTAACCAATGGTTGACTAAAATAGAAGATTGGTGTATTTCTCGTCAATTATGGTGGGGGCATCCTATTCCGGCTTGGTATAATCAGAATAATGAAATTAAAGTTCAAATAGATGATCCAGGTAATGGCTTTGTGCGTGATTCTGATGTTTTGGATACATGGTTTTCGTCTTCTTTGTGGCCTTTATGTGCTTTAGGTTGGCCTGAAAATCAACAATTATTTCAAAAACATTTTCCAATAGATGTTTTAGTTACTGGATATGATATTTTAACTTTTTGGGTAGTTAAAATGGTTTTACAAAGTATATTTTTTGTAAAACAAATACCCTTTAAAGATGTTTTATTACATGGTTTAATTAGAGATTCTCAAGGCCATAAAATGTCTAAATCTAAAGGTAATGGCCTAAATCCTAAAGATATTATTGATCAATATGGCATAGATTCGTTAAGATGGTGTTTAACGACTAATTCTTCTCCGGGTTTAGATTTTTATTTTGATGTCAATAAAATTATTTCTAGTTGGAAGTTTGCTAATAAATTATGGAATATTGGTTTTTTTATCAAAAATAATCTTAAAATGACGAAAACAGATTTTAGTAAAAACAAATTATTATTACCAGAAAAATTTTTATTAACTAAATTATCAATATTATTAGAAAAAATAGATGTTTTATATGATAAATATGAATTTAGTGTGATAGGGAAATTAATATATAATTTTGTTTGGGATGAATTTGCCAATTGGGGATTAGAATTTTATAAAATTTGTTGGCAAGATATTAAGAAAAATTGTGAATTAATTGTAAATAGTCATAAAGTAATCATTTATATTTGGAAATCAATTTTATTAGTTTTACATCCTTTTATGCCTTTTATTACAGATGCTCTTTATAAAGAATTAGGTTTAGGAAAGTCAATTATTACGGAAAAATTATCTCCTGTGAAATTTAATGATTTAACATCTTTATCTATCTTTGAAGCTTTAAAAAGATTAATTACTAAAATGCGTCAATTTCGTCAAATTAATTCTTTGAATAAATTATTTTTATTGGAATTATATTTAGAAATTCCTGAAACTTATTTAAATGAATTTCAAATAATATTATTCGAAATTAAAAAATGGTTTAAAGCGTGTGATATACAATTAGGAAAGATTTCTCCTTGCGTTAATAAATATAAACTATTGTTTGCAGATCAAAATATTTTTCTTTTTATCAAAAAAGATATATTATTAGCAATTAATCAAAAATCCAATAATAAAAATGTAAATTCTCAAATTAATCAAATTTTATATGAGTTAAAAAGAAGTGAAAATCTTTTGAAGAATGAATCTTTTTTGAATAAAGCTGATAAATGTAAAGTTCAAGAAGAAAAAGAAAAATATACTAAATATTTGTTGCAATATCAAAAATTAATGAATAAAAAATAAATTTAATGTTTAAGTAAATTTTTAAGGTAAATGGTTTTTTATGTTATTGGATATTTCTTATTTGAATATTATTTGGTCAATACCTAAACAAGCAAAAGCAAATGTTATTATTACTCATGGTTTAGGCGAAAGCTCTTATGATTATTTATTTTTAATTGATTTTTTAGTTAAAAATAATTTTAATGTAATTTCGTATGACGTGAGAGGTCATGGTAAAAGTTTAGGTAAAAGAGGAGATATTAAAAATTTTAATATTTTTTCAGATGATTTAGCAAAATTAGTTCAATACGTGAGAAAAATGTATCCTATGAAAATTTTTTTAATTGGTCATAGTATGGGAGGTATTATTGTTAATAATTATATTGTTAAATATAACAATATAGATGGAGCTATTATTAGTTCTGCTCCTAGTAGAGAAATTTCGAATTGTTTATTAAATTATCCTTTTTATGTGTTTAGTTTTTGGCAAAGGAAAAAACTTAATTTTAAATCTTCTAAAATATCACATATTCCTTTAGATACAGATTATCAACCATATCGTTTAGAATCTGTTAGTTATCGTTTATTAAGAAATTTATTAGTTTTAAGTATGCGTTATTTAAAAAAAAATTTTTCTTCTTATGTAACTTCTGTTTTATTGCTGTATAGCATTAAAGATCAAATAATATCTTATAAAAATGGCATTTATCTTTTAGATTCTATTCAATCTAATGATAAACAATTAAAATTATATCAAGAAACATATCATAATTTATTTCATGATATCGAAAAGTTTCAAATTTGTAATGATATTTTAGTTTGGTTAAATAAAAGAATATTATAATTACTAACTGTTTTGATTTTCGAATTTACTATGAGTTGTGTGATAGTTAAAACCGATTTTATTATTGATTATTTAGTTTCAGAACAAATTTTATTAATAATTTGTTTAATATTTTAAATTAATGAGGTAAATTTATGAACAAAGAAGATATTATTAAAATTAGTCGTTTATCTTCGAATGAGATTTGGGATTATTTTCAAATGCAAAAATCAGGTTTAACAACAGAAGAAGTTCGAAAAAGACAATTATTATACGGTTTAAATGTTATGAAGCAGAGTAATCATTTTTCTTTTGGTAAACAATTTATTAAGCAATTTTTTTCGATGTTTGCAATTTTATTATGGATCGCGGGTTTTTTAGCTTTTATTATAAACGAAAAAGCTATTGGTATAGCTATTATTTTGGTTGTAATTATAAATGGTATTTTTTCTTTTTTTCAAGAATATAAGGCGGAAAAAATTTTATCTTCTTTAAGCGATATGATTCCGAAACAAATTCAGGTTTATAGAGATAATAAAATAGAAATTTTAGATACTCAACAATTAACTATAGGAGATTTAATTTTTTTAGAAATGGGTTCTATTATTCCTGCAGATGTTCGTTTAATAGAAGCTAATAATTTTTTTGTCGATAATTCAACATTATCAGGAGAAACTATTCCTTTAAATAGGAATGCTGTTGAAAATGATCAAAATGATAATATTTTCGAAATCCCTAATTTAGTTTATGCTGGTACTACAGTAGCTCAAGGAAGTGCTAAAGGTATTGTGTATGCTATCGGTGAAAATACTCAAATAGGAGAAGTAGCCCGATTAGCTCGTGATATTACCAAAAGCACTAGCACTTTAGAGTTAGAAATACATAGAGTAGTTAAAAGAATTAGTTTTTTAGCATCTTCGTTAGCTGTTTTTGTTTGTTTAATTTGCTTCTGGCGTTTTAAATTTCAAGGGGAATTTAGTTGGGTATCAGCATTAAAATCAGCTATTGTAGTAGCATTAGGTATGTTAGTAGCTAATATTCCTGAAGGTTTGTTACCTACTATTAATTTAAGTTTGGCTCTTGGTACTCAAAGAATGTCAAAACAAAAAGCTCTCATTAAACAGTTATTTTCTGTAGAAACTTTAAGTTCTGCTACAGTAATTTGTACTGATAAAACAGGAACTTTAACAGAAAATCAGATTACTTGTAAAAAATTATTATTTCCTGGAGGTTTTGTTAATATTACTGGCCATGGATTAAAAAAAGAAGGAAAATTTGATAATACTGATGGTGATATTTTAACTCATAATAAAATTATTTCTAAAATATTAATAGCTACTATTATTTGTTCGGAATCTAATTTAATTAATTTGAATGCGGAAAATATTAATATTATTGGTAATCCTACAGAAGCAGCTTTATTAGTTGCAGCTACTAAATATGGTTTAAATATTAAAAATATTCGTGAAAATTTTATTATTGATAAAATTAATCCTTTTAATTCAGAAAATAAAAAAATGAGTGTTTTAGTTCGCAATTTATCTCAAGAATATTATGATATTAATAATAAATATCTTTTTGTTAAAGGTGCTCCTGATGTTATTTTAAATAGTTGTAATTTTCAGTACAAAAATAATAAGGTTAGTGATTTCAAGGATAATGATAAAGATTATTTTGTGAGCCGTAATGAGGAATTATCTAGTCAAGGTTATCGTATTTTAGCTATTGCTTATAAAAAAATAGAAAAATCCGAACAATTAAATAAAGAAGAAGATATGGTATTTTTAGGTTTTGCAGTTAATTTTGATCCTCCTAAAATAGAAGTTCGTCAAGCTGTAGAAGATTTGTTAAAAGCTGGTTTAAAAATTACGGTTATTACTGGAGATTATGGTCAAACTGCCATTTCAATTGGTAAAAAAGTGGGTTTGATTAAAGATGATAATTTTTTAAATATTGATGGCTCTCAATTGGACAATATGTCGGTTCAAGAATTACAAAAAATTTTAAATACTAAACTTCCAATATTTTTTTCTCGTACTACTCCCAAACATAAATTGAAAATTACTGAAGCATATGTAAAAAATAATGAGATTGTTGGAGTTATTGGTGATGGTGTTAATGATATTTTAGCTATGAAAGCTGCTCATATTGGTATTACTATGGGTAAAGGCACTAAAGACGTTGTTTTAAATGCTGCTGATATGATTTTATTAGATAATAATTTTTCCACCATACCAAAAGCGGTAATAGAATCCAGAGCTATTTATGCTAATATTAAAAAATTTATTAGTTATGTTTTTTGTTCAAATATTCCTCAAATTTTCCCAATTATCTTTATGGCTTTATTTAAAATACCACTTTATTTAACTGTTATGCAAATTTTGGCTATAGATTTGATTACAGATTTATTACCTGCTATAGCTTTAGGAGCAGAAGAACCTGAAGAAAATTTATTATCTCAAAAACCTCGAACTTCTAAAGATCATTTATTAGATGCTAAATTATTAAAAAGAAGTTATGGTTTTTTAGGTATTGTGGAAGGTATATTAGCTTTAATATTTTTTTTAAATTATGGAGGTTGGTCTGTAATGCACAAGAATATTCCTTTTAAAATGATTGCCCAACAATCTGAGTTTATTTTCGCTTCTACTATGGCTTTTGGTGCGGTTATTTTTTCACAAATAGGTAATGTTTTTGCTTGTCGATCTGATAAATTTTATTTTTGGCAAACTTTTACAAAAAAAAATAATCTTTTATTTGTTGGTATTTTATGTGAATTAATATTGTTTATTTTGATTTCACAAAATGTAATTGTTTTAAATAATTTTTTTGGCACTACTTTTATTAATTTTAAACATTATTTATATTTAAGTTTATGTATTATAATTATTTTAATTATGGATACTATTTATAAATTTATACATAATATTAAATCGAAGTCGTGAGTATTTAAATCATTGATTAATTTTATATGAAATGAAATAATCTATTTTTTAATTTTGAAGAATTTAAGTATTTATGTAATTTTATTCAATAAATTAAAAAACAATTTTAATGGAGCATAATTTTGAATGTATAAATTAATTGTAGGATTAGGGAATCCAGGAGTAAATTTTAATTTTACTCCTCATAATGTAGGTTTTATGTTGATTGATTATTTATTCAAAGAGTTTCAAAAATCCTTTTTAATTGAAATAAAAAATGATGAATTTAATTTAATTTATCAATTTCATATTGGTAATCAAGGGGTTTTATTGATAAAACCTAAAACTTATATGAATTTATCCGGTTTAGCTGTGAAAAAAATTATAGAAAAATATGAGATTAAATTATCAAATATTTTGATAATTCATGACGAAATTAATTTAAATGTAGGAAAATTTAAAATTAAACAAAATGGTAATTATGGCGGGCATAATGGTATTAAAAATCTTATAGAAGTTTTACAAACACGAAATTTTTTAAAATTAAAGTTAGGTGTAGGTTGCAATTCTAATTTGATTTTATCGCAATATGTTTTACAAAAAATGTGCCAAGAAAATATTGATTTAATTAATTCAAATTTTTGTTTTCTCAAAGGATTAATAGAAATGTTTATTAGTAAAAATTCTTTAGAATCTTTATTTAAAATGGTTAGTAATTTTAAAAAAAATAATTAAGATTAATTACTTTTTGGTAAATTCATTTGTGGAAATAAAATATTAAATAAATATTGACAATATTGATTTTTTAAATTACAATTATTGTGTTACTTTATACTTTTGGAAAAAATAGACCTAAGGTATGTTTTTTGTATCTTTATGTATATTAAGTAAGATCATATAATTGTCAGTTAAAACTACTTCTTTGAAAACTGAAGAT
>NZ_MWKN01000089.1 GCF_002009625.1 Candidatus Phytoplasma citri | reverse complement strand
TCCCTGCTGTAATTCTCTTTTTTAAAAGCAACCATTTGATGAACGATATTGAATTCTATTCAATGTTCGCGAAAGTTTAGTTTCTGGTGAAACCGTTGTTGACATAATATCAAACCCTTCCTTGATGCCATTGAATAAATAGTAAATTACTCTCTTCTTTTGCCCTATAAGAGTCATTAGCTCTCTTCTCGATAAGACGATTAACTAAATTATTCCAAATTTAGGTTTTACCCTTACGACTACTAAAAAGATGCTTTATCCTTGACTATCCGAACATTTGTTCTAAATTAGTAAACTTAATTACTTAGTTTTAGGATTCTCCAAGTTGCTCTAAATATCTACCTTGGTTCTTTAGGAGAAGTGACCATTTAATTAATGGTGAGATTCCAGATTTTAATTGATAAACTATCAATCCACATACTAATTGATAGGATCTGGATTGTCCGCTTATAGTAGTTTGCGAACAGGTTTGTTAATTACCTCTTCTTTTGTCTTCTTAGGCCATTCCAGGCTTTTCCTTGGAACCACTCGGTGGCGGTATCGTCTTGACTAACTACTTCGTCTCAATCCGCTTTTAAGAACTGCTGTAATTCCTGAGAGTTTCCTTTCAGGAACCGTTCTTATCCTTTCGGTGTTTATCGCACTGGTCATTGGTAAATTGACAAGATAATTAGGCCTCTTTGGCGCCCTATGTGCTAACATGGACTTTCCTAAATCAGAAATTTTTAAATTTTAAAAACATCTAACTTCGATCACCTTCCATTATTCTTATCAACAATTATTTTAACAAATTTTTTAAAAATTAAGTATTTATTAAATAATTATTTATCCCAAACTAAAGATAAATCAATTTTACCTTTTTCATTTATAAAAACACATTTAGCTAAAACTTTTTGTCCTACCGAAACAACATCCTCTACACACTCAACTTTAATATTTGATAATTTACTAATATGAATAAAACCTTCAATTCCAGGAAAAATCTGAACTATAGCAGCAAAAGAATGACCATTTTTTTTATCATATAAAATTTTCATAACAGTAACTTCATAGATTTTACCTATTTTTATTTCATCTACTAAATTTAAAATATAGTTAGATACTTGATTAACAATATTTTCGCTATTATGCATAATAAATATATTGCCATTTTGTTGAATATCAATTTTAACATTATCATAAGTATCAATAATTTGATTAATAATTTTACCACCAGCACCAATAATATCTCGAATTTTATCTACAGGAATAGTAATCATCTTAACTTTAGGTACATAAACAGACATATTCTCTCTAGGCTTTTGAATAGTCATATTCATTTTTTTTAAAATTTCTATTCTACCCAAGCGAGCTTTTTCTAAAACTTCTTGCAAAATATCAAAACTAAGACCTTCTATTTTAATATCCATTTGCGCGGCTGTAATGCCTTGAACAGTTCCGGCGATTTTAAAATCCATATCACCTTTTTGATCTTCTAACCCTTGAATATCGCTTAAAATAACATAATCATTTTCGCTAGAAAAAAATAATCCCATTGCTAAACCTGCTACAGGCCTTAATAAAGGAACTCCTGCATCCATCAAAGCCATAGAAGCTGCACAAATAGTTGCTTGTGAAGATGAACCATTAGACTCTAAAATTTCTGATACTACTCTAATAGTATAAGGAAAATCTTTTTCCATAGGAAGTACATGAGATAAAGCTTTTTTAGTTAACATACCGTGCCCAATTTCTCTTCTAGAAGGCATCATATATTTACCTATAGAACCCACAGCAAAAGGCGGAGAATTATAATGAACAATAAAAGATTCTTTATCTTCTTCGCTCAAATCATCTATCAATTTACATTCACTTAAAGCGCCAATAGTCACAACTGCTAAACTTTGAGTTTCACCACGAGAAAAAATAGCTGATCCATGAGTACGTGGCAAAATACCTACTTCGGTTTCAATAGATCGAATTTTATTTAAAGTTCGCCCATCAATTCTTCGTTTTTCTTTAAAAACCATTTCTCTCATTATATCAGTTAATAAATCATTAAAAAGATGCATAAATTGTTCTTTTATTTTTTCTAATTTATGATTTTCACAACTAACTATAAAAGTCTGGAATATATCATTATCAATTACAAAATCTTTATCTTCTATATATTTTTCCAAAATAAAATTTTTAAGATTATTAATTATATCTGAAAAATTTTTTTTAATAAATTTTTTATTAATTTCTATTTGTAAAGTGTTTTTTACAATCTCAAAATATTTAAATTTAAATTTATTATATAAATTAATATCATAATTATTTGTCAGATCAATATTTTTAATGATATTTAAATTATTTATAATTTCTTCCTGAAAAATACATAATTTTTTAATAAAATTATGACCAAATATCATAGCTGATATTAAATCTTTTTCTGAAATTTCTTTAGAACTAACTTCTATCATATTTAATTTTTCTTTAGTTCCGCTTAAAACTAACCATAAATCAGAAATATTCTTTTGTTGAGGATTGGGGTTAATAATAAATTGATTATTCACTCTACCCACACAAACCGCCGAAACAGCTTTATAAAAAGGAACATTAGAAATTAAAGCAGCTAAAGAACTACCTAAAATACCAAAAATTTCATTATTACAACTATCATCATTGCTTAAAATAGTATTTATAATTTGAATTTCTTTATTAAAATTTTTATTAAATAAAGGTCTTAATGTTCTATCTATCAAACGAGCATTCAATATTCCTGCATCAGAAGGTTTTCCTTCTCGTTTTGAAAAATTTCCTGGTATTTTTCCTGCTGCATAAAATTTTTCTTGATAAAAAATCATCAAAGGCAAATAATCTAAACAAACTTCATTATTTCCGATAACTAAAACACTCAATAAAACAGTATCTTTATAACGAATTAAAACAGAACTATTAGCTTGTTTAGCTAATTTATTAATCTCTACAATGAGTAAATTATTTTCAAAAGTAGTTTCAAACACTTTTAAAGTCATGAAAATCCCCTTTTTTTCTAAAATAAATGCGAAAAATATCACAAACTACTTTTGAAAATAAAATATTAAAAAATTAAAAATTTTAAATGGCGCCTATGCTAGGGATCGAACCTAGGACATTCTGATTAACAGTCAGATGCTCTACCAACTGAGCTACATAGGCACAAATATAAATTATTATA
>NZ_MWKN01000088.1 GCF_002009625.1 Candidatus Phytoplasma citri | reverse complement strand
GGAAAGCGGTGTGCTTGGAAACTTGCTCGCACCGTTTGGACGGGGGCTGATTGTAAATAAAACAGCAAAGATAAATCGCTGCATAAAACGCAATTAATCTATCTGTATTTATATAATTATTTTTTAAATTAATTTTGTTTCGATTATGATGCGATTAATTTTTTAGATTTATATTATTTTATTTTTTTAAGAACATGTGTTTTCGTTTTGGCTTTATTAATTTGATTAATTTATTTTATTATCATTGGATTTTAATAATATATTTTCTGGTTATAATTTTATATATAAAAAATAGGGACATATATGCAATTATTTGTATTTTTTTTGGTTATTCATGCTTTTTAGTGACTAATATGTTTAAATATTAGTCACTTTTATATTTATTTATTGTTTTTTTTATGACTCAATCTAAAAAAACTCCATTTATTTATGTTTTAATTATCTTTAATTTTAAAATATTAAAAATTTTATTGAAAAAAATATTAATTTATAGGTAAGAAAGGTAGGTCTGGAATATTTTTAAATGAATAAAAATAGTAAATTTATACAAATTATTATTTCATTAATTTTTATTTTTATTATGTTATTTTTATCTTTTTTTTATAAATTAATTTTACATGATATTTTTTTTCTCTATTTATTTTTGATTTTGAAAATTATATTAGGTTCATTATTGTTAATTTTTAGTATTTATTTTTTTATTTTAGCTGAAGACTTTATAGTAGGCGGATTAGAAAGTAATTTGCTTTTTTTAGACAAAGTTTTTTTGTATAATCGCTTGAATAAAAAACAAAATTATTTATTTAGCAATCCTTTAGGCATTATCATTTCTCGCTTAATTATTATGTTGTTTTTTGGTTTTTGGTTACCTAATACTTGCTTTTTTCTCATAACTACTGTTTTTTTTAATTTAATTTTTACTTGGTCTATTAAATTTTTATCTAAAAATTCTGTTGATAAGAGTTTTTTTATTAATTTATTACCAGTTTTTATTAAGAAAAATAAGTTATTAAAGCTTTTAGTTATTTCTTTAATTATAAGTTTTTGTATAGGAATTGGTTGTGGTTTAATTTTTTCTAGTGGTTCTTCTACTGGCGGAACTGACATTATATTTTTGCTATTAAATCAAAAATTTAATTTGAATTTACATTATATTTTATTTTTTGTGGATGGAATTATTATATTAATTTCTTTTTTGATAGATTTATTCCGTTATCAAAATATGAGAAATTTTATTATTACTAAATATTTTTTTTCTTTTTTTATTTTAATATTTGTTGTTAATTTAATTTCTTTATTCACAGGATAAATTAACTTATATTAAATCTAAAAATATAATAATTAGGAATTTTGATTTTAGATATTTTTTTGATAAATAACTTTTATAAAATTATTAAAATATGTTAATTTTATAGATTTGCAAATAATAAAAAAAGATTTATAATATAGTAGTAATTTTAATTTTTTATTGAATTATTAGTCATGATCGGTTTTAAACATAATTTTTTTAAGATTTTGATAAAATATTTTTTAATTTTAGATTAATTTTTAAAGTAAATGTAAAAAAGCAAAGTGGGATATGGTTATTTATGAATAAAACAAAGATTATTTGCACTTTAGGACCTTCTTGTTATTCTGAAACAATTTTAAAAAAGATGATTTCTAATGGTTTAAGTGTTGCTAGATTTAATTTTTCTCATGCTGATTATGATGTTAGTAAAAAAATAATTTCTATTATTAGAAATATTAATCAAGAATTAAATAAATATGTAGCATTAATGTTAGATACTAAAGGTCCTGAAATTAGAACTCATAATTTTGATGGTAATGTTTTAATAAATAAAGATTCTTTGGTGAGAATTTCTTCAAAAGAAGTTTTGGGTAATAGTAAAATTTTTTCTGTAACTTATCCGAATTTTTATAATGAATTAAATATAGGTGATTTTATTAATATTGATGATGGTTATTTATCTTTGCAAGTGATTGAAAAGGATGATTCAACAAAAGAGTTAATCACAAAAGCCCAAAATACTCATTTAGTGAAATCTCGAAGAGGTGTTAATGTTCCTGGTGTTAAATTAAATATTCCTTTTTTGTCGGAAAAAGATAAAAAAGATATTTTGTTCGCTATTGAACAAAATTATGATTATATCGCGGCTTCTTTTGTCCGAAATTCTCAAGATATACAAGATATTAAAAATCTTTTGGAATCGAATAAATGTGATAATCTTAAAATTATTGCTAAAATAGAAAATCAAGAAGGTATAGATCATATAGATGAAATTTTAGCTATTTCAGATGGTATTATGGTTGCTAGAGGTGATTTGGGAATCGAAATTGATGGCACTTTAGTTCCTTTATATCAAAGCGAAATTATTGATAAATGTCTTCAGAAAGGTAAACTGGTAATTGTAGCTACTCAAATGTTAGAATCTATGCAAAAAAACCCCCGACCTACTAAAGCTGAAATTTCAGATGTTTTCAATGCGGTTCGAGAAGGCACAAGTGCTACTATGTTATCTGGTGAAAGTGCCTCAGGAAATTATCCTTTAGAATCTGTTCAATATATGTATAATATTAATAAAAGTGCGGAAAAATTTTTAGATTATGATGTTTTTTTGAATTATTATGAACCTAAAATTTGGAGGGAAAAATTTTTATTAGGTGCAATTGAATTAGCTAGCATTATAAATGCTAAAGCTATTTTAGTACATAATTTTTCAGATGCTTGTATTATTTCTAAGTTTCATTCTGCTTTTCAAATATTAGCTGTAGTTGCAAATCTTAAAGAAGCATCTTGGTTATCTTTGTATTTTGGTGTTATACCGATTTTAAATTCCAATGAATTGAATGCCAAAATGATGGATTATCAAATAGAAACTAATCAACTAATTGAAGTGAATGTATCTCAAATTTTGATTAAATAATTTTAATTTTTTATGATTTTATTAAATTAATTTAAATTAATTTAAGTATTAATTTAAGTTAAATAATTTAATATTAAAATGTGATTCAAATTTAATATTTATTATTACTTAGAAAGTTAAATAAAGGAGTTATAATTTTGTTTAAAAAGATAGATGATTTTTTATATAATGTAGAACAAAAACCTATGTTTCAAGTTTTAGACGAAAAAGGTTTTGTAATTAATCCTGATTTTGAACCTAATTTATCAAATGAAGAATTATTGAAAATGTATGAGTTTATGGTTTTTACTAGAGAAACGGATACAGCAGCTTTTCAATATCAGCGTCAAGGACGTATGCTTTCTTATGTTTTAAATACAGGACATGAAGCTTGTCAGATAGGTCTTGCTGCAGCTTGCGCAGATAATGATTGGATTTCTCCTTATTTTCGTGATTTAGGAATGTTTTTATATCGTGGCGTTTCTGTAGAAAATATTTTGCTTTATTGGTATGGTAATGAAAGAGGTTCAGCTATAGATTCTCAAAAACGTATTTTGCCTGTTAATATTATTATTGGTAGTTCTATAAATATAGGTGCTGGATTAGCTTTAGCTAGTAAATTAGATAATAAAAAAGATGTTACAGTAGCAACTATTGGAGATGGTGGTACTGCGAGTGAAGAATTTGCAGCGGGTTTGAATTATGCAGCGGTTTTTCAAGTTCCTTTGGTAGTAGCTATTCAAAATAATCAATATGCTATTTCTACTCCTAGAAAAGTAGCTTGTTATGCTGAAAGTTTAGCTCAAAAAGCTATTGCTTTTGGTATGCCTGGTATAAGAGTTGATGGTAATGATATTTTAGCTGTTTATGTCGCTTCCAAACATTTTATTGAATCTGCTAGAAACGGCAATGGTCCTTCTTTATTGGAATTATATACATATCGTTTATTAGGGCATACTACCAACGACAATCCTTCTTTATATCGTTCTAAAGCTGAAGAAGAAGAATGGTTTAAAAAAGAACCTATTTTAAGATTTCAAAAATATTTAATTAATAAAAATATTTTAACAGATGATTTGATTAATAAAATTAAAAATGATGTTATCGAGAAAATTAAAGAAGCTCATAAATCTATTTTAACTTACGCTAATATAGTAGAACCAAGAGAGGTTTTCGAACATACTTATGAAAATATGACTTCTCAATTAAAAAATCAGTTGCATGATTATGAATTATTTTTAAAATCAACAGAAGAAGGGAAATAAAATTATGGCTTTTATAAAGATGAATATGTTAGAAGCTATTAATCATACTTTAGATTATGCTTTAGAGAATATTCCGAAAGTTATTTTGTTTGGAGAAGATGTTGAAAATTTAGGTGGCGTTTTTAGAGTTCTTAAAGGTTTATATAATAAATACGGAGGGTCAAAAGTTTTTAATACTCCTATTTCAGAATCTAGTATTTTAGGTAGTGGTATCGGATTAGCTTTAGCTGGTTTTCGTCCTATAGCAGAAATACAATTTGAAGGTTTTATTTTTCCGGCTTTACAAGATTTATTTTGTCATGCTGTAAGATTACGTAATCGTACTCGTGGAAATTTTACAGTTCCAATGGTAATTCGAACTACAATACAAGGTAATATTAAAGCTTTGGAACATCATTCTGAATCTATCGAAGGTATGTTAGCTTCTTTCCCAGGATTACATGTAGTAGTCCCATCTAATCCTATCGATGCTAAAGGATTATTGATATCTGCTATAAAATGTAATGATCCTGTGATTTTTTTAGAACCAAAAGTTTTATATCGTGCTCGTAGAGAAGAAGTGCCTGTAGAACCTTATGAAATAGAAATTGGTAAAGCTCGAGTAGTTAAAGAAGGTTCTGATGTTACTATAGTAGGATGGTCATCTGCTATTCCTGTGATTTTAAATGCTATTGAATCTTTGCAAAAAGATAATATTTCTGTTGAATTAATTGATTTAAGAAGTATTATTCCTATAGATCAAGAAACTATTGTTCAATCTGTGAAAAAAACTGGTAGGATAGTAGTAGCTCATGAAGCTACTAAAACTTATGGTCCAGCAGGAGAAATAATTACTTTAGTAAATGAATATGCTTTTGATGCTTTAAAAACTGCTCCTGTACGTATTACAGGCCACGATATTATAACTCCTTTAGCTAGAGGAGAATATCATCAAGTTTTAAATCCTACTAAAATTATTTATTATATTAGAAAAATGTTTAATAAGTTATAAAAAATGAGTTTATATTTTAAATATTATAAGTATTCTAGTCTTTCGGATTATAAATAAAATAATAATAAAAATAATAATTGTTTTTTATTATGCGCAAAATCAAAAAAGAAGTAGGTTTAATTGTTATGAAACATAAAGAAAAGTATGAATTTAAATTTTATGATTTAGGTGAAGGTTTACATGAGGGAACTATAACCAAATGTCTTTGTAAGGTTGGAGATAAAGTAAAAGAAGGTCAAGGATTATTTGAAATTGAAAATGACAAGTTATCTGATACATTACTTTCTCCTGTAAATGGCGTTATTTTAGAAATAAAATGTTCTCCTTCAGATCAAGTAGAATCGGATCAAGTTTTAGCGGTTATAGAAATAGATAACGAATAGTAAATATATTTATAAATTTAAATAATACAAGGGGATGAAATATATGTCAGATGTAGACAAAAAAAATAATAAATTTCAAGATGTTGACAGAGTAGAAGTTCAAAAAATTTCTAGTTTACGCAAAGCTATATCAAAACAAATGTCTATTTCTAAAGCGATTATTCCAGATGTTACTTTAATGGAAGAATTTAATATGAATAATGTTGTTGATTTAAGATCTGAATTAAAATCTAAAAATTCAACATCAAATATAAAACTAACTTATTTAGCTTTTGTTTCGAAAGCTTTAGTTCAATTATTAAAACAATTCCCTATTTTTAATTCTACTTTTGATGATCAAAAAGAAGAAATTATAATTAAAAAATATATTAATTTAGGTATAGCTGTAGATACTGATGATGGTTTAATGGTACCTAATATTAAAGATGCTGATAATTTAAATATTTGGAAAATTGCAGAATCTATTCAAAATTTATCTCAACGTACTCGAGATAAAAAATTAGTTTATAAAGATATTAATGATGGAACTTTTACTTTGAGCAATTGGGGAACTTTTGGGGTTTCTTATGGAACTCCTGTTATTTATTTTCCTCAAGTAGCTATTTTAGGTATGGGTGTAATGAAGTTAAAACCTGTTGTTTTGGAAGATGGTAATATTGGAAAAGCTTACATGTTGCCTTTGTCTTTAAGTTTTGATCATCGTATTATAGATGGCGGTATAGCATCTAGATTTTTAAGTTCTTTTAAAGAATTATTTAATAATCCATCGGTTTTGATTGAATAATTATAAAAATTTTTTATTTAAAATATTATCGTTTATTTGATGAATTTTATATAAATTTATAATTGTGATTTTTATTTATAATATATAAAAATATACTATTAGTATTTGTTGTGGGATTAATAAGGTAGTTTTAAAAGAAATAAATATTGTTTTATCTTATCAAGAACTAGAATGATAAAGAACATTTTAGATTATTGAGATAATCCTAATAAAGATAAGAAGATGTAATAAATTCAATGGTATCAAGAAAGAGGTTGATATATAATATCAACAACGGTTTCACCAGAAA
>NZ_MWKN01000087.1 GCF_002009625.1 Candidatus Phytoplasma citri | reverse complement strand
TAATTTAGTTAATCGGCTTACCAAGAAGAGAGTTAATGACTCTTATAGGGCGAAAGAAGAAAGTAATTTACTATTTATTCAATGGTATCGAGAAGGGAGTTGATACACAATGTCAACAACGGTTTCACTAGAAACAAAGCTTTCGCGAACATTGGATAAAATTCAATATCGTTCATCAAATGGTTACTCTCTAAAAAGAGAATTACAGCAGGGAATGAATAACTTCTATAACACGTTAACAGCATTTAATAAAATTGCTGCTAACAAAGGGGCGGGAACACCGGGCATTGATAATGAAACCATTGATGGGATAAATCTAGAAAGACTAGAAAGATACCATCAGGAATATGTCAATAATGGTTACAACCCTAAACCAGTTAAAAGAATTCTCATCCCTAGTGACAACAAAAGAACTAGACCTCTGCGGCTACCTACTATCAAGGACAGGCTAATACAAAAATGCCTCGAACAACTCTTAACTCCCTATTTTGAAAATATTTTTTCAG
>NZ_MWKN01000086.1 GCF_002009625.1 Candidatus Phytoplasma citri | reverse complement strand
AAATTAGGGAAAGCGGTGTGCTTGGAAACTTGCTCGCACCGTTTGGACGGGGGCTGATTGTAAATAAAACAGCAAAGATAAATCGCTGCATAAAACACAATTAATCTATCCGTATATTAAAAATAAATAGTTAATTATTTAAATTTAATTCATTGTTAATTTTTTGATTTTTTTATTATTATATTTAAGAGTTGTTTTTTTACACTAATGAATTATAAAAAAATAAATAGAAAGGGTTTTTAAATATTTATTAAAATGATTAAACGAGATAAAAATTTTATTTTAACCAATATTATTAATGTTTCTAAAACTCAAATTAAAAATAATTATTTTACAAACGATTATTCTAATAGATTAGGCATTGTTATTAAAACTTTGTTTTTGCTTATGATTAGTTTATGTAGTGGTCTATCGTATTTTTATTTTTTATCTATTTTTTCGTTACCTATTCAGTTAAATTTGTCTTTCGTGTCTGTGTTAACCGCTTTTGGTATAAGTTTGGGTTTGGTTTTTTATAGTGGTTTTTTTAAATATAAAAGTTTGAAAACAGTTTCTATTTTATATTCCTTATTTCAAGGAATATTTATGGGTAGCTTTTTTAGTGTAGTAAATATTAATTATTCGGGTTTATTATCTATTTTGTCATTTGCTTTAATATGTGTTTGTGTTTTGTTTGTGTTTATGAATCTTTTATATTCTTTAGGAGTTGTAAAAGTTAATTATAAATTAAAATTTTTTCTATTTATATTAATTATCTTTTTAATGTTTTTTGAGAGTATAAATGTTTTTATACAAAGTAGTTTTTTAGGATTCATAATTTCTATTATTAGCATTTTTATTGGTTCTTTAGAGTTGTCTAGAAATTTTGCTGCGGTAGAATGTTTAATTAAAAAACGTTTAGATAAAAAGTATGAGTGGGCTTTGGCTTTTTCTTTTCACATAATTTTAATTAATTTATTTCTAGATTTTGTTATTTTGTTGTTGAGATTTATCGATTATCAAGAAAATAAAAGATAAATAATTTAATAATTAATAATAAATATTACATGATATTAGAAAGAATAAGAACAATAAGAATAAATAGTTAATTGACCGCGATGGGAAATTAGTTCTTGAAAAAGAGTAAATTATGGAAAGCCGGATGCTTGGAAACTTGCTTGTCCGGTTTGGACGGGGGCTGATTGTAAATAAAACAGCAAAGATAAATCGCTGCATAAAAC
>NZ_MWKN01000085.1 GCF_002009625.1 Candidatus Phytoplasma citri | reverse complement strand
GGAAAGCGGTGTGCTGGGAAACTTGCTCGCACCGTTTGGACGGGGGCTAATTGTAAATAAAACAGTAAAGACAAATCGCTGCATAAAACGCAACTAATCTATCCGTATTAAAGCATTTGGTTAATCCTGGTGATGAAATTATCACTTCCGAATTAGAACATCATTCCTGTTTATTACCTTGGATGCAAATAGCTAAAGAAAAGAAAGCTAAATTAATTTTTATTCCTTTAGATAAAAATTATAAAATTCAAGTAGATAATTTTTGTAAAGTTTTATCAGATAAAACAAAATTTGTAGTTTTAGGTCATATATCTAATACTTTTGGTGATGAAATACCTATTAAAGAAATTACTAAAATTGCTCATCAAAAAAATATTTTGGTCATTTTAGACGCAGCACAATCAATAATACATTTATCATTGGATGTTAAAGATTTAGATATAGATTTTTTAGCTTTTTCAGCTCATAAAATGTATGGTCCTTTTGGGGGCGCCAAAGAGGCCTAAATTTCGTGCTATCTAACCAATAGCCAGAGCCGATAAACTCTGAATGGAGATGGTCGGTCTGACAAAC
>NZ_MWKN01000084.1 GCF_002009625.1 Candidatus Phytoplasma citri | reverse complement strand
TGATTGTAAATAAAACAGCAAAGATAAATCGCTGCATAAAACGCAATTAATCTATCCGTATTTAATACAATTGTTTTAGGAGATCCTAAACATATGAACAATAATATAGGAATTAAATCTAAAATTAGTATTTCTTTTAGTAAAAGAATTAAGAAATCTTTTCCATTTGTTCAAATATTTTTGTGGGATGAACGACTTTCAACTAAAGAAGCAATTGATAATATGTATCAAGCTCAATATAAAAAAACTAAAATATTTAAATTAAAAGATGAAATGGCTGCTAAGGTAATTTTACAAAATTTTTTAAATTATCATAAATCCATTTAAATAAAAATAAATTTATAAAGAATTTGCATATGTCTATATTTTATAAAATAAAAAAAAAATATCTAAAAAAAATACAAAAATATGCTATAAAAGAGCACATACCTATTATTCACGAAGAAACTGGTTTATTTTTAGAAAACTTTGTTAATCAAAAAAAAATAATAAATATTTTAGAAATAGGAACTGCTATTGGTTATAGCGGGGCGCCAAAGAGGCCTAAA
>NZ_MWKN01000083.1 GCF_002009625.1 Candidatus Phytoplasma citri | reverse complement strand
TGGCTAAATCTCAAGGTTAACTTTGATTAACTAATAACCAGCTATATAAGGTGCATCTATTCGTGTCATTGGTTTTTATATATCAATTATTCATGGGGATCCACAAGTAAATTCTTTCTATGAGAGAGGTATTTAACATTTTCTCTAAGCATATACTTGATTTGGAATGTCAATAACAGAAAGAATCAATGTGTTACAATATTTGTATTAAGGTGTAATATCAAATAATAATTCCATCTTTTATTTTGTGCCTTAACTTAAATTTGTTGCTAATGTTAAGTATCTTGAAATGTTTGTCTTTAGTATAAAAAACTATATTTTATGAAAAGAATAAGTTGTAACTTGATAAATCTAAATATGCTCATAAGTTCCACTAAAAAATCTATACGGCTGAATATAGTTGGCAGAGTTTAAGAAACAACATCAAATTCAGAAGGC
>NZ_MWKN01000082.1 GCF_002009625.1 Candidatus Phytoplasma citri | reverse complement strand
AACCTTTTAAGTCAATTTTGACAATATAGTCAATCCCTTTAAATCTTTGTTTGACGCGTTTGATAGCATCATGGCAAGATTTTTTGGTTCTAAATCCCAAGCTCCATTCTGAAAAGATATTTTCAAAATAGGGAGTTAAGAGTTGTTCGAGGCATTTTTGTATTAACCGATCTTTAATGGTAGGTAAACCCAAGGGTCTAGTTCTTTTATTATCACTAGGAATGAGAATTCTTTTAACTGGTTTGGGGTTATAACCATTATTGACGTATTCCTGATGGTATCTTTCTAGTCTTTCTAGATTAATCCCATCAAT
>NZ_MWKN01000081.1 GCF_002009625.1 Candidatus Phytoplasma citri | reverse complement strand
AGCCCCCGTCCAAACGGTGCGAGCAAGTTTCCAAGCACACCGCTTTCCCTAATTTATCCCTTTTCCGGGTTTAACTTCGTGTCACCACTAGTTAAATGTTTATTCTTGATCTTTTGTTCTTTGAATCGGTTTCAGATTGTCTTAGTTATAAACGTATTTTAGATGATATTTATTTATCTTATTTCTATCAATTCCGAGTGTTTTTGCTTCTTGGTCGGTAGCAACTTGATTAAATGTGAGGGATGTATTCGATAATTTTAAAGATCAGTCATGAATCTTATTCATAGTCGGCGGAAGTTTAAATCCAAATCATTCCTATTTTTCCCGGTTACAATGAATAAACAATAAATTACTTTCTTCTTTCGCCCTATAAGAGTGATTAACTCTCTTCTCGGTAAGCCGATTAACCAAATTATTCCAAATTT
>NZ_MWKN01000080.1 GCF_002009625.1 Candidatus Phytoplasma citri | reverse complement strand
ATACCATCAGGAATACATCAATAATGGATATAACCCCAAACCAGTTAAAAGAATTCTCATTCCTAATGATAACAAAAAAACTAGGCTCCTGGGACTACCTACTATCAAGGACCGGTTAATACAAAAATGCCTCGAACAACTCTTAACTCCCTATTTTGAAAATATCTTCTCAGAATGGAGTTTTGGATTTAGAACCAAAAAATCTTGCCACGACGCCATCAAACGCGTAAAACAAAGATTTAAAGGAATTGACTACATTATCAAAATCGACTTAAAAGGCTACTTTGATACCATCAATCAAGATTCTCATAAGAACCTTAAATCGGTTCATCAGAAAGAATAAAGTCCTCTCAACTATCAACAAATGGTTGAAAGCCGGATTCATGAAAGATGGGATAAAATACGAATCCTTATCAGGTTCTCCTCAAGGAGGAATTATTTCCCCTTTGTTGGCGAATGTATATTTACACTACATCGACCTGAGAATGGGGGAACTGATTAAAGAGGGAAAGCCGATTAGGCAGGACAACCCAGAATATAAGAAAGCATGGCTTAAGAACCAGCACCATAAACTGGGAGTTGATAGGTATATCAATTTAAATCCAAAAACAAGAGTTGAGTACATCCGTTACGCTGATGATTTTATCATTG
>NZ_MWKN01000079.1 GCF_002009625.1 Candidatus Phytoplasma citri | reverse complement strand
TCCATGCTGAAAAGATATTTTCAAAATAGGGAGTTAAGAGTTGTTCGAGACATTTTTGTATTAGCCGGTCCTTGATAGTAGGTAGCCCCAAAGGTCTATTTCTTTTGTTATCACTAGGGATGAGAATTCTTTTAACTGGTTTAGGGTTGTAACCATTATTGACATATTCCTGATGGTATCTTTCTAATTTTCCTAGATTAATCCCATCAATGGTTTCATTGTCGACAACTGGTGTGCCCGCCCCTTTGTTTGTGGCGATTCTATTGAATGCTGTTAACGTATTGTAAAAGTTATTCATTCCCTGTTGTAGTTCTCTTTTTAAAGAGTAACCATTTGATGAACGATATTGAATTTTATCCAATGTTCGCGAAAGCTTAGTTTCTAGTGAAACCGTTGTTGACATAATATATCAACCCCTTCTTTGATACCATTAAATAAATAGTAAATTACTTTCTTCTTTCGCCCTATAAGAGTCATTAACTCTCTTCTTGGTAAGCCGATTAACTAAATTATTCCAAATTT
>NZ_MWKN01000078.1 GCF_002009625.1 Candidatus Phytoplasma citri | reverse complement strand
AATGGTTGAAAGCCGGCTTCATGAAAAACGGAATCAAATACGAATCCTTATCAGGTTCTCCTCGAGGAGGGATTATTTCTCCCTTACTGGCGAATGTATATTTACATTACATAGATCTAAAAATGGAAGAACTGATTAAAGAAGGAAAGCCAATTAAGAAAGGCAACCCGGAATATATGAGAGCATGGTCAAAAAACCGACATCATAAACTAGGGACTGATAGATGGATAAATCTAAATCCAAAACCTAGAGTTGAATACATCCGCTACGCTGATGATTTTATCATTGGCGTTAAAGGCGAGTATGACAAAGCCGAAGAGATTAAGAATCAAGTAACGCAATGGCTAGAACAAGATTTGAAACTTACCATTAGTAAGGACAAATCAAAAATTGTGAAAGCTAACAAAGGCACAAGGTTTTTATCCTACATGATAAAGGTAAATCCCACCAATAAAACTCGTACAA
>NZ_MWKN01000077.1 GCF_002009625.1 Candidatus Phytoplasma citri | reverse complement strand
AACTTACTATTAGTAAGGATAAATCAAAGATTGTTAAAGCCAGCAAAGGAACTAGGTTTCTATCCTACATGGTTAAGGTAAATCCCACCAATAAAACCCGTAAAGGAAAGACCACGCGAAATTCCTTAAACGGTAAAGTTCAAATCCAAATTCCCCAAGCGAAAGCCGAAGAATATGGATATGAATACAATTGGTTAAAAAGGGGGAAAATAAAACATGACGAAACATTAGCAGATAGAGATGAATTAGAAATAATTCGAACCTATCAAACAATCGTTAGAGGAATCATCCAATACTTTTGTCTAGCTGATAATCTAAGTGTTTTAACTCATCTGAATTATCTAGCAGAATATAGCTGTTTGAAGACACTGGCAAGGAAACGGAAAACGTCAATTGCTAGAGTTCGAAAGAAATTCAACAAAGGTTCAACCTGGGGTATCTCCTATATTAACAAAGGAAAGACTCAATACGAACCATGGGACGTTTACTCCTGGGATAAAATCAAAAAAATGC
>NZ_MWKN01000076.1 GCF_002009625.1 Candidatus Phytoplasma citri | reverse complement strand
TAACAATTGTTTGATAGGTCCGGATTATTTCTAATTCGTCTCTATCCGCTAAAGCTTCATCATGTTTCACCTTCCCTTTTAACCAATTATATTCGTATCCGTATTCTTTGGCTTTCGCTTGGGGAATTTGGATTTGGACTTTACCGTTGAAGGAATTCTTTGTGGATTTCCCTGTACGGGTTTTATTGGTGGGATTTACCTTTATCATGTAGGATAAAAACCTTGTTCCTTTGTTGGCTTTAACAATCTTTGATTTATTCATGCTAATAGTAAGTTTCAAATCTTGTTCTAGCCATTGCGTTACTCGGTTCTTAATCCCTTCGGCTTTGTCATATTCGCCCTTAATTCCGATGATAAAATCATCAGCGTAGCGGATGTATTCAACTCTTGGTTTTGGATTTTGATTAATATCTCTGTCAATCCCCAATCTATGGTGCTGGTTTTTACGCCATGCTTTCCCATATTCCGGATTCCCTTTCCTAATTGGTTTTCCTTCTTTAATCAGTTCCTCCATTTTTAGGTCCATGTAATGTAAATATACATTCGCCAATAAGGGGGAAATAATCCCTCCTTGAGGAG
>NZ_MWKN01000075.1 GCF_002009625.1 Candidatus Phytoplasma citri | reverse complement strand
ATTGTAAATAAAACAGCAAATACAAATCGCTGCATAAAACACAATTAATCTATCCGTATCATTAACCATGTGTAATCCAGATAATCAAATTGAAACATTAGAACGAAATTATAATTATTATCAATTGGCTAAAAAAATATTTTTTAACACACCTTTTAAGGTTAAAGTAATTTGGACAGAAGCTTTAATATATCAACCTAAAAAAAATTATGATTTAATTTTTATTGATGGCGCTAAATCGCAATATTGTAAGTTATTCGAAAAATACCAAAAATTTATCAAAAATAATGGTTTTATTATTTGCGATAATTTAAATTTTCATAATTTGTTTATGCAAAAAAATAATTCTAAAAATGTTTGCAGAATTCTTAAGGGCGCCAAAGAGGCCTAAATTTCGTGCTATCTCACCAATAGCCAGAGCCGATAAACTCTGAATGGAGATGGTCGGTCTGACAAACGAAAGAATGTCAGATTACAGCAGACCATAAAAGCGGGTTGCGACGAAAGCAAATTAGTCAAAAAGACCTCGCCACCAAATAATTCGATGGAGAAGCCTGAGATGGCCTAAGAAGGAAAATTGATGTATTTCTGAACCTGTTCCGGAAGTTGCTTAAACGGACAGTCCAGAGACTACTAGTATATATTAAGAGTACGGAGTAGTTTATCAAACAAAAAACCTGGAATCAGCCTCCAAAAGAGGATACTTCCCCTAAGGAATTAAGGTAGAAATTTAGAGTAACTTGGAGAATCCTAAAACGAAG
>NZ_MWKN01000074.1 GCF_002009625.1 Candidatus Phytoplasma citri | reverse complement strand
TTTATTATTTTCTTTTGTATATAAAATTATTAAAAAAATAATATATGCAAAGTATATAAATTTTTTATTTTTAAAAATTTTAAAATTCAGGATAAAATCAAACATTAATACATTAGATAAATTAAAAACTAAAATAATTTATTTTTAAAAAACATCAAAAGTAAATGTTAATTTTATTAATCATAATAATAAAAAAATTTTTGATTTTTATCAAAAATTTTATTTAAAATTAGTACACTTTAATAAAAAAAATTAATTGATTTTATAAATATTTTTTTCAAATAGAAAATTACAACAATCAAATCAATTTTAATAATAATGGTTTCATTATTGTAATGATTGATAATATTATTAACAATTTAAAAAAAGAAGAAAAAAACAAGAATAACGTAAATATTAACAACAAAATTAAAAAATATTTAATATATTTGATTTTATCGATATATTGATGAAATGTATGAATATATATTTGAAAGTCGCGATCAACAAATAGATTTTA
>NZ_MWKN01000073.1 GCF_002009625.1 Candidatus Phytoplasma citri | reverse complement strand
TTATGTCAACAACGGTTTCACTCGAAACTAAACTTTCGCGAACATTGAATAGAATTCAACATCGTTCATCAAACGGTTACTCTCTAAAAAGAGAGCTGCAGCAAGGGATGAATAACTTCTATAACACGTTAACAGCATTCAACAGAATCGCTGCTAACAAAGGGGCGGGAACACCGGGTATTGATAATGAAACCATTGATGGGATTAATCTAGAAAGACTAGAAAGATACCATCAGGAATACGTCAATAATGGTTATAACCCCAAACCAGTTAAAAGAATTCTCATTCCTAGTGATAATAAAGGAATTAGACCTCTGGGGCTACCCACGATCAAGGACCGGCTAATACAAAAATGCCTCGAACAACTCTTAACTCCCTATTTTGAAAATGTCTTCTCAGAATGGAGTTTTGGATTTAGAACCAAAAAATCTTGCCATGACGCCATCAAACGCGTCAAACAGAGAATCAAAGGAATTGACTACATTATCAAAATCGACTTAAAAGGCTACTTTGATACGATCAATCACAAGATTCTCATGAGAACCTTAAATCGGTTCATCAGAAAGAATAAAGTCCTCTCAACTATTAACAAATGGTTGAAAGCCGGCTTCAT
>NZ_MWKN01000072.1 GCF_002009625.1 Candidatus Phytoplasma citri | reverse complement strand
GATGCTTGGAAACTTGCTTGTCCGGTTTGGACGGGGGCTGATTGTAAATAAAATGGCAAATACAAATCGCCGCATAAAACGCAATTAATCTATCCGTATTTATTTTTCCTTTTCTCTCCCGACCATAATCGTTGATTTATTTCCTAATGTTTTCCATGGTATTAGTATATTAACCTTCCCATTTAATTAGTTTTTGGTGGTTTTTTGATTTTGGAATTTCTGGTGGGATTAATATTCATCATGCATAGGAACCTACAACTTTTGGTCGCCAATGATTTTAGATTTATCTGTGTTGATTTTAGACCTAGGTCTTCTGTAAACCGTTGGCTAACTAGCTTATTAATTATTCTCGCTTTATCTCTCCCCCTTTTGACACCAATGATAAAATCATCAGCGTAACGGATGTATTCGACTCTAGGTTTTGGATTTAGATTAATATGACTATCAACTCCCAGTTTATGGTGTTGATTTTTAGACCGTGCTTTCCCATATTCTGGGTTACCTTTCTTAATTGGTTTTCCTTCTTTAATCAGTTCATCCATTTTCAGGTCGATGTAATGTAAATATACATTCGCCAACAAGGGAGAAATGATTCCTCCTTGAGGAGAACCGGATAAGGATTCGTATTTGACCCCATCTTTCATGAAGCCAACTTTCAACCATTTGTTAATGGTTGAGAGGACTTTATTCTTTCTGATGAACCGATTTAAGGTTCTTATGAGAATCTCGTGATTGATGGTATCAAAGTAGCCTTTTAAGTCGATTTTGACGATGTAGTCAATTCCTTTAAATCTTGGTTTGACGCGTTTGATCGCATCATGACAAGATTTTTTGGTTCTAAATCCCAAGTTCCATGCTGAAAAGATATTTTCAAAATAGGGAGTTAAGAGTTGTTCCAGGCATTTTTGTATTAGCCTGTCCTTGATCGTGGGTAGCCCCAGGGGTCTAGTTTTTTTGTTATCACTAGGAATGAGAATTCTTTTAACTGGTTTGGGGTTATAACCATTATTGACGTATTCCTGATGGTATCTTTCTAGTTTTCCTAGATTGATTCCATCGATGGTTTCGTTGTCAATTCCGGGTGTTTCCGCCCCTTTATTAGCCGCAATTTTATTGAATGCTGTTAACGTATTATGAAAATTATTCATTCCCTGCTGTAATTCTCTTTTTAGAGAGTAACCATTTGATGAAC
>NZ_MWKN01000071.1 GCF_002009625.1 Candidatus Phytoplasma citri | reverse complement strand
TCACAACATTCCGCTTTCAAACAGTCAGTTAGATGCGCACGACCTTAGAATATAAATCTATTAATGGTAATATCGGGATTTCCCTTGTGATTACGCATTTTTTTAATTTTACTATCAATCCCCAGTTGATAGTGCTGGTTTTTTAAGCCATGCTTTCTTATATTCTGGGTTGTCCTTCCAAATCGGTTTCCCTTCTTTAATTAGTTGATTCATTTTCAGGTCGATGTCGTGTAATTATAACTTATTCCTGATGGTATCTTTCTAGTCTTTCTAGATTAACCCCATCAATGGTTTCATTGTCCACACCTGGCGCGCCCGCTCCTTTATTAGCAGCAATTTTAT
>NZ_MWKN01000070.1 GCF_002009625.1 Candidatus Phytoplasma citri | reverse complement strand
AAACCTAAATTTGGAATAATTTAGTTAATCGGCTTACCAAGAAGAGAGTTAACCACTCTTATAGGGCGAAAGAAGAAAGTAATTTATTGTTTATTCATTGTAACCGGGAAAAATAGGAATGATTTGAAGTTAAGCTTCCACGGATTATGAATAAGATTTATGACTGATCTTTAAAATTATTGAATACATCCCTCACATTTAATCAGGTTGCTACCAACCAAGAAGTAGAAACAATCGGAATTGATAGAAATATGATAAATAAATATCATCTAAAATACGTTCATAACTAAGACAATCTGAAACCGGTTAAAAAGAACAAAAGATCAAGAATAAACATTTAACCAGTGGTGACACGAAGTTAAAC
>NZ_MWKN01000069.1 GCF_002009625.1 Candidatus Phytoplasma citri | reverse complement strand
CTGTTTTATTTACAATCAGCCCCCGTCCAAACCGGACAAGCAAGTTTCCAAGCATCCGGCTTTCCATAATTTACTCTCTCTCGAGAACTAATTTCCCCTCGCGGTTAATTAGCTATTTATTCTTATCGTTCTTATTCTTTCTAATATCATGTATTTGTTGATTTGTCACTTTTCGATGACAGTCTTTACACAATACCTTTGTTCTTTTATTCATGACACTACGGTGGCTCGCATCGCGGACTGTACCAATGTGATGAATTTGAAGTTGGGTTGTTTTTTCGCAGTTCTCACAACGTTCCGCTTTTAGACGGTCAGTTAGATGTGTACGACCCTGGAATAAATTTCTATTGATGGTAATATCAGGGTTTCCCTTGTATTTACGCATTTTTTTGATTTTATCCCAAGAGTAGACAACCCAGGGTTCGTATTGGGTTTTCCCTTTATTAAGATAGG
>NZ_MWKN01000068.1 GCF_002009625.1 Candidatus Phytoplasma citri | reverse complement strand
GAAGTTGGGTTGTTTTCTCGCAGTTCTCACAACGTTTCGCTTTCAAACGATCAGTTAGGTGCGTGCGACTTTGGAATATAAATCTATTAATGGTGATGTCCGGATTTCCCTTGTGATTACGCATTTTTTTAATTTTGTCCCAAGAGTAGACAACCCATAGTTCATATTGAGTTTTTCCTTTATTACAATAGGGAATAGCCCAGGTTGAACCTATATTGAATTTCTTTCGAACTCTGGCAATTGACGTCTTCCGTTTCCTTGCCAATGTTTTCAAAAAGCTATATTCGGCTAGATAATTTAGATGGGTTAAAACCCCGAGGTTGTTAGCTAAGCAAAAGTATCGGATAATTCCTCTAGTAGGTCCGAATTATTTTTAATTCGTCCCTATCCGCTAACGTTTCGTCGTGTTTCACCTTTCCCCTTTTTAACCAGTTATATTCATGTCCATATTCCTTGGCTTTCGCTTGAGGAATTTGAATTTGGACCTTACCATTTAGGTAATTATTAGAGGTTTTCCTTGTACGAGTTTTATTGGTGGGATTTACCTTTACCATATATGATAAAAATCTTGTTCCTTTACTGGCTTTAACAATCTTTGACTTATCCTTACTAATAGTAAGTTTCAAATCTTGTTCTAGCCATTGCATTACTTGATTCTTAATCCTTTCCGCCTTTAACACCAATGATAAAATCATCAGCGTAACGGATGTACTCAACTCTTGTCTTTGGGTTTAGGTTGATAAGACTATCAATCCCCAGTTGAGGGTGCTGGTTTTTACGCCATGCTTTCTTATATTCCGGATTATCCTTCCAAATCGGTTTCCCTTCTTTAATTAGTTCTCCCATTTTTAGGTCAATGTGATGTAAGTACACATTCACCAGCAGGGGGAAATAATTCCTCCTTGGGGAGAACCGGATAAGGATTCATATTTGATTCCGTTTTTCATGAAGCCAGCTTTCAACCATTTGTTAACGGTTGAGAGGACTTTATTCTTTCTGATGAACCGATTTAAGGTTCTCATGAGAATCTCGTGATTGATGGTATCAAAGTAACCTTTTAAGTCAATTTT
>NZ_MWKN01000067.1 GCF_002009625.1 Candidatus Phytoplasma citri | reverse complement strand
TTATTCATTCCTTGCTGTAATTCTCTTTTTAAAGAGTAACCATTTGATGAACGATATTGAATTTTATCCAATGTTCGCGAAAGTTTAGTTTCTAGTGAAACCGTTGTTGACATAGTATATCAACCCCTTTCTTGATACCATTGAATAAGTAATAAATTACTATCTTCTTTCGCCCTATAAGAGTCGTTAACTCTCTTCTCGGTAAGGCGATTAACTAAATTATACCAAATTTAGGTTTACGCTTACGACTACTAAGAAGATTCTTTATCCTTGACGATCCAGGCTTTTATTTCCAGATTAGCAAATTCAATTGCTTCGTTTTAGGATTCTCCAAGTTACGCTAAATTTCGACCTTAATTCCTTAGGGGAAGTATCCTCTTTTGGAGGCTGATTCCAGGTTTCTTTATTTGATAAACTACTCAGTACTTAATATTTATACTAGTAGACTCTGGACTATCCGTTTAAGCAACTTCCGGGATAGGTTCTTCTATTACATCAATTTTCCTTCTTAGGCCATTTCAGGCTTTTCCATCGAATTATTTGGTGGCAGCGTCCTCTTGACTAATTTGCTTTCGTCGCAACCCGCTTTTATAGTCTGCTGTAATCTGACATTCTTTCGTCTGCCGGACCGACTATATCCTTTCAGGGTTTATCGACCCTGGCTATTGGTGAGATAGCACGAAATTTAGGCTTCTTTGGCGCCCCAATAATAGAAGTAATAATTTCGCCATTATATTTTATAAAACATTCAATCATATAATTAATAAAATAATCATTTAGGCAAATTAATATTAGTAATTAAAAGTTTCGTGTATAACTGTCTATGTCCTTTTTTGCAACGATACTTTTTACGCCTTTTATAAGTTGCTACAATAATTTTTTTTGATTTACCTTGCTTAATAACTTTAGCTTCTACTGTAGCTCCTTCAATACAAGGATTTCCCAAAATAGAGTTACCTTCCGAATAGATAGCTAAAACCTTGCGAAAAACATAAACTTCTTCGGGTTGTACTGATAATTTATCTGTAAAAATTTCTTGATTTAAAGTAACTTGGAATTGTTTATTACCATTAGCCACAATAGCAAATTTATCCATAAATAACCTCTTTCTTTCTTAAATCGATATTAACAAAAATAATATTATTATTTTAAATAATTTAACATAATTATATAAATAATCACATCTTTTTTTAATCAGCAAATTATTACATCATAATTTCTATTCGAATTAATAGATTTTTTATAATTTTCGCGATTAAAACGATTATTAACATGTTTTCTACAACGTAGACAACAACTACCTGAATATTTGATTTCATTAGCTAAACTACATAAAATTTGTTTATTACATTCAGGATTGGCACAATTAATATATCTTTCACAAGGAGTCTGATCGAAAAAATCTTTTCCTATAATAGTATGTTTTTTTTTATTCGCTTTAACAACAATTCTTTTATCAAAAACATAAAGACTACCCTGGAATCTTTCACCCTGAAGTGTTTCATCTTGACTATAATTAATAATTCCCCCTTTTAATTGAAAAACTTCAGATATCCCTTTATTTTTTAAATAAATAGATAATTTTTCGCATCTTACCCCTCCAGTACAATAAGTTAAAACCTTTTTATTTTTAAAAAAATCTAAATTTTTATCTATCCAAGCAGGTAATTCTCGAAAATTATTAATATCAGGCAAAATAGCATTCAAAAAATGTCCTAACTTTGTTTCATAATTATTACGAGCATCTAATAAAATAATATCAGATTTTTGAGATAAATTATAAAATTCTTTAGGTTCTAAATAACAACTATTTTTAGGAAAAATATCATTTTTTAACTTTAAAGATACTATTTCTTTTTTGTATTTTACTGAAAGTTTAGGAAAAACATGGCCATTAACTGAATCTATTTTAAACGCAGTATTAGCAAAACAAGAATCTTGTAATAAAAATTGCATATAAGAATTAATATCTATTGTTAATCCTGACAAAGTGCCATTAATACCTTCTTCAGAAATAATAATTCTACCTAATAATTTATTTTTAATACAAAATGTTTTATGAAGATTACATAAAATTTTAGGATTTTTAATATAACTATAATTATAAAATAAAATTACTTGATAAAGATTTTTGTCCATTTGATTTTTATTGGATACCATAATATATTCGATAATTCCTTTATTTTTAAAAAAAAACAAGTATATGCATAAAATAATAACTCACTTTAAATTGTTTAATTTGTAACTAAAATACTTTAATCCGGAAAAGTTAAAAACTTTTATCAATCAATTTAGAAAGTTCAGGATTTTGAGCATATTTTTTATAATTTAATTTTTGCAAAAATTTTAAAGTAGTTATAGGGACTAATTTTTTCATATCTTTAAAATTTCCCTGGATAAACAATTTACGCACTTGTGTTGCTGAAATAGGTTTAAAATCCTCGATCAATCGAGGCAAAATAACTAATTCTATTGAAGATTTAAACAAAATTTCTTTCATTATTGTATTATATAAATTAGTAGTATAAGAAAAAGGTTCTTCTCCTACATAACGTGTTTTAATACCTAATTTACAAGCTATATAATTGGCAAAAATATTTGTGTCTAAAATAATTTGAGAACGAATTACTTGTTCAGGAGATGATAAAAAATAAGAAGGAAAAACATTTCTAGAAATACGGATAGATTAATTGC
>NZ_MWKN01000066.1 GCF_002009625.1 Candidatus Phytoplasma citri | reverse complement strand
AGGAACTGATTAAAGAAGGAAAGCCAATTAAGAGAAACAACCCAGAATATAGGAAAGCATGGCTAAAAAAACCAGCACCATCAACTGGGGATTGATAGTTCCCTTAACCTAAATCCGAAACCTAGAGTCGAATACATCCGCTACGCTGATGATTTTATCATTGGTGTTAAAGGCGGAAAGGATTAATAATCAAGTAACGCAATGGCTAGATCAAGATTTGAAACTTACGATTAGTAAGGACAAATCAAAAATTGTGAAAGCTAACAAAGGAACTAGGTTTCTATCCTACATGATTAAGGTAAACCCCACCAATAAAACTCGTACAAGGAAGTCCACGAAAAATTCCTTCAACAAAATTCCTTCAACGGTAAAGTTCAAATCCAAATTCCTCAAGTGAAAGCTGAAAAATATGGATATGAATACAATTGGTTAAAAAAGGGGAAGGTGAAACATGATGAAGCTTTAGCAGACAGAGACGAATTAGAAATAATCCGGACCTACTAAAGGAATTATCCAATACTTTTGTTTGGCTAACAATCTCGGTGTTTTAACCCATCTAAATTATCTAGCCGAATATAGCTGTTTGAAAACACTGGCAAGAAAATGGAAAACATCGATTGCCAGAGTTCGGAAGAAATTCAATAAAGGTTCAACTTGGGGTATCTCCTATATTAACAAAGGAAAAACTCAATATGAACCATGGGACGTTTACTCTTGGGGTAAAATTAAAAAAATGCGTAATTACAAGGGAAATCCAGATATTACCATTAATAGATTTACACTCCAAGGCCGTACGCACCTAACTGACCGACTAAAAGCGAAACGTTGTGAGAACTGCGACAAAACAACCCAACTTCAAATTCATCACATTGGGACAGTTCGCAATGCGAATCACCAAAGGATCATGAATAAAA
>NZ_MWKN01000065.1 GCF_002009625.1 Candidatus Phytoplasma citri | reverse complement strand
CAGGCTTCTCCATCGAATTATTTGGTGGCGGCGTCTTTTTGACTAATTTGCTTTTGTCGCAACCCGCTTTTATAGTCTGCTGTAATCTGGCATACTTTCGTCTACCAAACCGACCATATCCTTTCAGGGTTTATTCGGCCCTGGCTATTGGTTAGATAGCGCGAAATTTAGGCCTCTTTGGCGCCCATTTAAATGACATGAAGGTTTAGAAGGATGAATGCGAGCTAAAAACAAAATTTCACTAGCATAAATATTTCCTATTCCTGAAATTACACTTTGATCTAATAAAACTTGTTTAATAACTCTATTAGTTTTTTGTAATTTATTATAAAAATCATTTAACAAAATTTCAAAAGGATCTTTAGCTAATTTACTTAAAGGACTTGTAATCAAATAATCATTATAATTATAAATTAAAAAACGTCCAAATTTACGAGTATCATAATAACTCATAACTATATCATTATCTAAATATAATCGCCAACATTCATGTTTATAAATATTATTACATAAATTAATAGGATTTAAATTAATTTTACCTTCCATGCGTAAATGACCGATTAAAACCAAGTTATCACTTAAAAAAAAAATTAAATATTTACCTTGACGCTTAACTTTTAAAAAAAATTTATTTTTAATTTGATTAAAATATTTTTTATTACCTATAACCGGTTCATAAAAAATATCTATATCTTTAATAATCGAGATAGATTAACGCGGTT
>NZ_MWKN01000064.1 GCF_002009625.1 Candidatus Phytoplasma citri | reverse complement strand
AGTTCTCACAACGTTCCGCTTTCAAACGGTCAGTTAGATGTGTGCGACCTCGGAATATAAATCTATTAATGGTAATATCAGGGTCTCCCTTGTATTTACGCATTTTTTTAATTTTATCCCAAGAGTAGACTTCCCATGGTTCATATTGAGTCTTTCCTTTGTTAATATAGGAGATACCCCAAGTTGAACTTATATTGAATTTCTTCCGAACTCTGGCAATCGATGTTTTTTGTTTTCTTGCCAGTGTTTTCAAACAGCTGTATTCAACTAGATAATTTAGATGGATTAAAACCCCGAGATTGTTAGCTAAGCAAAAGTATTGGGTAATGCCTCTAGTAGGTCCGGATTATTTCTAATTCGTCTCGATCCGCTAATGTTTCGTCGTGTTTTATCTTCCCCCTTTTTAACCAATTGTATTCATATCCATATTCTTCAGCTTTTGCTTGGGGAACTTGGATTTGAACACTGCCGTTTAGGGAATTCCTTGTAGATTTCCTTATACGAGTTTTATTGGTGGGATTCACCTTTATCATGTAGGATAGGAATCTTGTCCCTTTATTGGCTTGCACAATTTTCGATTTGTTCTTACTAATGGTAAGTTTCAGATCTTGTTCTAGCCATTGTGTTACTTGATTCTTAACCCTTTCGGCTTTGTCATATTCACCTTTAACACCAATGATAAAATCATCAGCGTAACGGATGTACTCAATTCTTGTCTTTGGGTTTAAATTGATATACCTATCGACTCCCAGTTGATGGTGCTGGTTTTTACGCCATGCCTTCCCATATTCTAGGTTTCCTTTCTTAATTGGTTTT
>NZ_MWKN01000063.1 GCF_002009625.1 Candidatus Phytoplasma citri | reverse complement strand
TGAAAGCTAACAAAGGCACAAGGTTTTTATCCTACATGATAAAGGTAAATCCCACCAATAAAACTCGTACAAGGAAAACCACAAAGAATTCCCTAAACGACAGCGTTCAAATCCAAATTCCTCAAGCAAAAGTCGAAGAATATGGATATGAATACAATTGGTTAAAGGGGGGAAAGGTAAAACACGACGAAACATTAGCGGATAGGGACGAATTAAAAATAATCCCGATCTACTAAAGGAATTATCCAATATTTTTGTTTAGCTAACAATCTCGCTGTTTTAACCCATCTAAATTATCTAGCTGAAGATAGCTGTTTGAAGACACTGGCAAGAAAGCGGAAAACGTCAATTGCCAAAGTTCGAAAAAAATATAAGATAGGTTCAACTTGGGCTATTCCTTATTAAATAGCTAATCAACCGCGAGGGGAAATTAGTTCTCG
>NZ_MWKN01000062.1 GCF_002009625.1 Candidatus Phytoplasma citri | reverse complement strand
GGAAACTTGCTTGTCCGGTTTGGACGGGGGCTGATTGTAAATAAAACAGCAAATATAAATCGCTGCATAAAACGCAATTAATCTATCCGTATCATAAAACATTATGATGAACCTTTTATTCCTGAATCTCATGATCAACAAGAAATAGATAATAAATATTTCTATAATGAAAATAATCAATTAGTTAAAGTTACGGATAAAGATAATAAAATTAAGATTATTTATGAATATGATAATAAAAATATATTAAGAAAAAAAATTAAAGTTTATTTTAGTCATAACGGCGATTGTTATAAAAATGTTTTTATTTATAAATACAATAAACAAAATCAAAAAGTTTATAAAATATATAAAGAACTTATCAAACCTAACAAAAATATATTTAGTTTTTTCAAACCAGAAAAACATATAAAATTCCAAAATAAAATTTTTTATGAATATAAATATAATGATAAAAAACAAAAAAATTTAAAGATTTGTTATTTTAATGATAAAATTAGTAAATTTAAATATCAATATGAAAGTTTTTAATTGCATAAAAATTAAAAAATAATTTCAACATATTAATTAAAATATTATTATCTTAATCAAAAAAACAAATTATAATTTTGAAAAATTATAATTTGTTTTTATTTTTTTATTATATAAACGATTTAAATTATATTTGTTACAAAAATTTAATAATAAATTTAAATTAATATTTTCCTTATAAGTTTGTGTATAATCAAAAGACAAAGGAACAGTTTTATCAATAGTTATTAATGAACGATTTAAATTGATTCTATCTTTAAATGGTTCTATTTTGTTTCGTAAATTATCAGGAATTTGTTTTAAATTTATTAACAAATTATCTAAATTATTAAATTTATGCAATAATTTAAGAGCAGTTTTAGGGCCGATGCCTGGAATTCCTATAATATTATCAGAATTATCTCCAATCATACTTTTAAAATCAACTATTTGTTCAGGTTTTAACTGATATTCTTTTTGTAATAGTTTAGTATCAAAATCACTGACATTTGTTAAACCTTTTCTTATCAAACGAATAGTAACATAATCATTAATTAATTGCAAAAAATCATGATCACTAGAATAAATATCTGTAATGATTTGTTGAGAACTAGCTTGTTGAGCGATAGTTCCGATAATATCATCTGCTTCATAACCTGTTTGATAATGATATTTAACTCCAGAAATTTTTAAATATTCCTGTACTAACACAATTTGATCTATCAATAGTTGAGGTATAAGAGGGCGACCTTTTTTATAATCTAAATAAATTTCTTTTTTTTTAGTTTTTCCTTGTGTATCGAAAGCAACTAAAATATGATTTTGAGTTTTTTCTAAAATTTTTTCAAACATATTGATAAAAATCATTAAAGCATCAAAATTATTTAAATTATTGTTATTTTCAATATTATTTATATCATCGAGATAGATTAACGCGGTT
>NZ_MWKN01000061.1 GCF_002009625.1 Candidatus Phytoplasma citri | reverse complement strand
TCTCCAAGTTACGCTAAATTTCTACCTTAATTCTTTAGGGGAAGTATCCTCACTTGGAGGCTGATTCCAGGTTTTCTTTAGCTGATAAACTACTCAATACTGAATTTATATATTAGTAGACTCTGGACTGCTCGTTTAAGCAACTTCCGAAACAGGTTTAATTATTACATCAATTTTCCTTCTTAGGCCATCTCAGGCTTCTCCATAGAATTATTTGGTAGCGGAGTCATTTGACTAATTTGCTTTCGTCGTAATCCGCTTTTATAGTCTGCTGTAATCAAACATTCTTTCGTCTGTCAGACCGACTATATCCTTTCAGGGTTTATCGACCCTGGCTATTGGTTAGATAGCACGAAATTTAGGCCTCTTTGGCGCCCAATTCATAATTATAAAAGTTATTATAACAATAAATATAATTGCAAACAATATATAATAACTCATTAACTTTATTTAATCTCCTTTTATTTTTTATTTTTCATTGCTAACATAATTTGTTGAATTTGTTTTTCACTAGGACTTCTTCCCATTTGTTTGAACATTTCTTTAATTTGTTTTTTATTTATAGGAGGATTTTTTTCTAAATATTTTTTAATACCAAAAAACATTACTAATGCTCCTACTAAAATTCCTATAAATAAACCTGATAAAAATAAAATTGTTTCAAACCAAGTCATAATTATTTTCCTTTCAATTTGAATATTTATTGGAATAATTTAATTATTTTTTAATAAATTTATTTAATTAAAAATTATCTTTTTATTATAAAACAATCAACAGGTTTATAAAAAATTAATCTTTTGTTGCCGTATTTTTGGTTCTTAATTAAAATAAATTTGTGATCAATATTAGGTAATAAATTTTTATGATAAGTTTCATAAATAATCCAACTTTGACGATGAATAATTTTAAATAATTCAGGAAATAAATGTTTGATATCCAAAGTATAAGGAGGATCTAGAATAATTACATCAAATTTAATTTTTTGATATATAAATCGTTTTAACATATCGAAAGCATTTTTATAAAAAACTATTATTTGCTGATTACTAATTTTAAGTTTATTTTGATTTTTTCTAATGGTTAAATATGCTGGAAGAGAATTATCTACCATAAAAATCTTTTTGGCTTTTCTACTTAAAGCTTCAAAACCATAAGCTCCAGAACCTGCGAATAAATCTAAAACAATACTATCATTAATATCTTTTTGAATAGTATCGAATAAAGCTTTTCTAATTAAATGAGTAGAACTTTTAGTGGTTTTAGATGGTACTAAGTTTAAACGAAAATTTTTATATTTTCCTGATATAATACGTAACATTATAAATATTACCAAACTTTTTCAATTTAAATCAAGTTTTTTCTTTAAAGAATTTAATATTTTTATTTGTTCAGGAAAAGATTTAAAACCTTTGCTAATGTAATAATCAAGATTATTTTTTAATAATTCATATATTGTCTGATCTAAATTTTTAAAAGCTAATTTTCTAAAATAATCAATATTCGGAAAAGTTCTACTATTTTCTATTTTATCGCTGATTAAAATAATCTTATCTAATTTATTCATGTTTTCATGACCCCAAACATGTTTTCTAATTGCATCAAAAATTTTTGTATTATTAATATTAAATTCTTGTTGAAGCACAATGGGCGCACTAAAAGCATGATACATAAAAACCATTTGTTTATATTTATTAATAATTTCATTATTTAATAAAGATAAATGAAATTCTAAAGATTCATTTTTGGTATAATCATGAAATAAAGCAGCTATTTGAGCTTCTTGAAGGTTTTCTTCGTAAAATATAGCTAATTCAGTAGCTTTTTGATAAACTCCTAAAATATGATTTAAACGATAAATATCATTTTTAAATTTATTATTAATTTTTTTTAAAATTTCTTCTATCAACATACCTTTTAATTATCTTTTATTTAATAAAATTTTTAAACTTTTTATTATAAATATCTAAATTAGTTTTTCGAATTAAATTAATTAAAGGTTTTTCTATACGGATAGATTATTTGCGTTTCTTTAATAGTTATCAAATATTACAAATAGCCCCCGTCCAAACGGTGCGAGCAAGTTTCCCAGCACACCGCTTTCCCTAATCTATCCCTACTCAAGGTTTAACTTAATGTCGCCACTAGTTAATGTTTATTCTTGATCTTTTATTATTATTAAATAATCTAATATCATCAGTTCTTTAGTTAGTCTGATTATGATGACAAACCTAAAAAAAGTACAATCGTTTTTTTTGATCCAGCACCCTTCTCCAGTTAGGTTCAAAATTGGAGAACTTCTAATAGGTTTATTTTTTAAAAATCACTCATAACTGGCGCGGTCTCAATGAATAAACAATAAATTACTTTCTTCTTTCGCCCTATAAGAGTGGTTAACTCTCTTCTCGGTAAGCCGATTAACTAAATTA
>NZ_MWKN01000060.1 GCF_002009625.1 Candidatus Phytoplasma citri | reverse complement strand
GATGCTTGGAAACTTGCTTGTCCGGTTTGGACGGGGGCTGATTGTAAATAAAACAGCAAATACAAATTGCTGCATAAAACGCAATTAATCTATCCGTATTAATAATCAAATTCAAGAAGAAGTTGATAAATCTTTTCCTGTTAAAAAATTTGAAGATTTTGAACTTTCTATGTATGTTAAAAATATATTAACATTAGGAGAAAATCAAATTGGCGCTAAAACTTTACCATCTAAATTTTATCGTGTAGTTTTTTCAAATGAAGTTTTTTCGGAATTATTATTAAATTTTCAAAATGTTTTTAGTGCTTTATATGTTTATCGTAATTTAAGTAAATATAAACATAGTCAAGGTACATTAGTGGCTAATCCTAAAGTAACTATTATAGATGATCCTTGGGCGCCAAAGATGCCTAAATTTCGTGTTGTTTAACCAATAACCAGGGCTGATAAACCCTGAAAGGAGATGGTCGGTCTAACAAACGAAAGAATGTCAGATT
>NZ_MWKN01000059.1 GCF_002009625.1 Candidatus Phytoplasma citri | reverse complement strand
AGGGCGTCAAAGAGGCCTAAATTTCGTGCTATTTAACCAATAGCCAGGGCAGATAAACCCTGAAAGGATATGGTCGATTTGATAAACGAAAGAATATCGAATTAAAGCAGATCATAAAAGCGGGTTGCGACAAAAGCAAATTAGTCAAGAGGACTCCGCTACCAAATAATTCTAAGGAAAAGCCTGAGATGGCCTAAGAAGGAAAAGTGATGTAATCTCAGAACCTGTCTCGGAAGTTGCTGAAACGGACACAGTCCAGAGTCTACTACTACTAGTATATATTATAAGTACTGAGTAGTTTATCAAATCAGAGAGAAACCTGGAATCAGCCTCCCAAAAGAGGATACTTCCCCTAAGGAATTAAGGTCGAAATTTAGAGTAACTTGGAGAATCCTAAAACTAAGTAATTAAGTTTACTAATTCGGAAATAAAAGCCCGGATGGTCAAGGATAAAGAATCTTTTTAGTAGTCGTAAGGGTAAACCTAAATTTGGAATAATTTAGTTAATCGGCTTACCGAGAAGAGAGTTAATGACTCTTATAGGGCGAAAGAAGAAAGTAATTTACTATTTATTCAATGGTATCAAGGAAGGGGTTGATATATTATGTCAACAACTGTTTCACCCGAAACTAAACTTTCGCGAACATTGAGTAGAATTCAATATCGTTCATCAAACGGTCACTCTCTAAAAAGAGAACTTCAGCAAGGAATGAATAACTTCTATAACACGTTAACAGCATTTAATAAAATTGCTGCTAACAAAGGGGCGGGCACACCCGGAATTGACAATGAAACCATCGATGGGATTAATCTAGAGAAACTAGAAAGATACCATCAGGAATATGTCAATAATGGTTATAACCCCAAACCAGTTAAAAGAATTCTTATTCCTAGCGATAATAAAAGAACTAGACCCTGGGGCTACCCACTGTCAAAGATCGACTAATACAAAAATGTCTTGAACAACTCTTAACTCCCTATTTTGAAAATGTCTTTTCAGAATGGAGCTTTGGATTTAGAACCAAAAAATCTTGTCATGACGCTGTAAAACGCGTTAAACAAAGATTTCAAGGAATTGATTACATAATCAAAATCGACCTAAAAGGTTACTTTGATACAATCAATCATGAAATTCTCATGCGAACCCTAAATCAGTTCATCAGAAAGAATAAAGTCCTCTCAACCATTAACAAATGGCTAAGAGCTGGCTTCATGAAAGACGGTATCAAATACGAATCTTTGTCAGGTTCTCCTCAAGGAGGAATTATTTCCCCCTTGCTGGCGAATGTATATTTACATTACATCGACCTGAAAATGGAGGAACTGATTAAAGAAGGAAAACCAATTAAAAAAAGCAACCCAGAATATGGGAGAGCACGGTTTAAAAACCGACATCACAAACTGGGGGCCGATAGATGGCTCAATCTAAATCCAAAACCTAGAGTTGAATACATCCGTTACGCTGATGACTTTATCATTGGCGTCAAAGGCGAGTATGACCAAGCCGAAGGGATTAAGAACCAAGTAACACAATGGCTTGAACAAGACTTAAAACTTACGATCAGTAAGAACAAGTCAAAGATTGTTAAAGCCAGCAAAGGAACTAGGTTTCTATCCTACATGGTAAAGGTAAATCCCACCAATAAAACTCGTACAAGGAAATCCGCAAAGAATTCCCTAAACGGCAAGGTTCAAATCCAAATTCCTAAGGCGAAAGCCAAAGAATACGGACATGAATATAATTGGTTAAAAGAGGGAAAAATGAAACACGATGAAACTTTAGCGGATAGAGACGAATTAGAAATAATCCGGACCTATCAAACAATTGTTAGAGGAATTATCCAATACTTTTGTTTAGCTAACAATCTTGGTGTTTTAACCTATTTGAATTATCTAGCTGAATATAGCTGTTTGAAAACACTGGCAAGAAAATGGAAAACATCGATTGCCAGAGTTCGAAAAAAACTTAATATAGGTTCAACTTGGGCTATTCCTTATCTTAATAAAGGGAAAACCCAACATGAACCGTGGGTTGTTTACTCTTGGGATAGAATTAAAAAAATGCGTAACTACAAGGGAAACCCTGACATTACCATCAATAGATTTATATTCCTGGGACGCACGCATCTAACTGACCGTCTAAAAGCGGAGCGCTGTGAGAACTGCGACAAGACCACCCAACTCCAAATTCATCACATTGGGACAGTCCGTAATGCGAACCGCCAAAGTGTCATGAATAAAAGTACAAAGGTATTGTGTAAAAGCTGTCATCGTAAAATAACCAATCAACAAATACATGATATTAAAAGGAATAAGAACGATAAGAATAAATAGCTAATCAACCGCGAGGGAATATTAGTTCTCGAAAGAGAGTAA
>NZ_MWKN01000058.1 GCF_002009625.1 Candidatus Phytoplasma citri | reverse complement strand
TATAGGGCGAAAGAAGAAAGTAATTTATTGTTTATTTAAACTTTTACGAACATTGAAGAGAATTCAATATCGTTCATCAAATGGTTACTCTTTAAAAAAAGAGCTGTAACAAGGAATGAATAACTTTTATAATATATTGAAGAATCGCGACTAACAAAAAAAGCGGGTACCCACGGAATTGATAATAAAAAAACCAGAACCTTGGGTTTAATCACCATCAAAGATCGGCTGATACAAAAATATCTCGAACAACTCTTAATTCCCTATTTTGAGGAAATCTTTTCGGAGTAGAATTTCGGATTTAGAATCAAAACATCTTGCCATGAGGTCATCTAAACGTGTCAAACCAAGATTTCAAGGAATTGATTATATTCTTAAAATTAACTTAAAGGGCTACTTTGATAAGATCAATCATGAGATTCTCATGAGAACCTTAAATTAGTTTCTCCAAAAGAATAAAAACCTTGTAACCATTCACAAATGGTTAAAGGCTGGCTTCATAGAAAATAGGATCAAATACAAACAATTGTTCGAGTTATTATCCAATACTTTTGTTTAGCTAACAATCTAAGGGTTTGAACCCATTTATAAAGGAAAAACCCAACATGAACCGTGGATTGTTTATTTTCGGGATAAAATTAGGAAAATGCGTAATTATAAGGGAAATCTGAATAATTACCATCAATAAATACATATTCCAAATTCGTACTAATCTAACTGACCGCCTAAAAGCGGAACTTTGTGAGAAGTACAGCAAAACAGTCCAACTTCCAATTTATCATATTGGGACAATTCGTAATACGAATCACTAAAGGATTGTGAATAAAATAACAAAGGTATTTTGTAAAGATTGTTACTAAAAGATAACCAATTAACAAATAAATGATATCAGAAAAATAACAACAATAAGAATAAATAAATAGCTAATGAGCTGCAAGGCAAAATTAGTTCTCGCAAGAGAATAAATTAGGGAAAGCGGTGTGCTTGGAAACTTGCTCGCACCGTTTGGGGGGCTGATTGTAA
>NZ_MWKN01000057.1 GCF_002009625.1 Candidatus Phytoplasma citri | reverse complement strand
TGACATTCTTTCGTTTGTCAGACCGACCATCTCCATTCAGAGTTTATCGGCTCTGGCTATTGGTTAGATAGCACGAAATTTAGGCCTCTTTGGCGCCCACTTATAAGTATTAAAAATATAAAGTTTTTTTAATCTTAGCAAATTTAAGTTTATCCTTTTTTGTTAATGTTTTTTTACAAAAAATTTAAAAGAAAAAATTTATGATAAAAAGGGTATTATAATTACTAACTGTAGCAAATAAACCCCACTAATATTATTAATTTTTTGTTGTTAAAACACTTTGTAAAACATCAAAAATTTTTCATGTAAAAATCGCCATTTTGGATACCAAAATGGCTTTTTTAAAATAATTAAATACCGCATAAAAAAATGAATTAATGGAACGATCGATATTAGAGACAATAAAGTAATTATACAAGATAATGATGGAGAAATAAATTCCTATTTGGATCAAAAAAATAATGATTAATCAACAATTAAGAACGAAATCATAACTAAATTTGAAATTTTTAAGTGTAATAAATTAACTACCCACAAAGCATTAAGCATTAAATTAAATTTAAATAGAATTTTAAAAATAATTTAATTTAGTATATTTTTAGTGATGAAACCCAATTAAAATTATTTAATTATTAAAAATAAAAAATACTTATAATATAGTAAAAATTATATTCTTTGCAAATTCATTTTTTTTAAAGCACGAACAGATATAAAAACTTTTTTAATTTTACCACAATCATCAATAATGCGAATTTTTTGCAAATTAGCCTTCCATTTTCTTTTATTAGCATTCATAGCATGACTACGTTTATTACCGCACAAAATAGCTTTACCTGTTAAATAACATTTTGCCATTTGATATTTACTCCTTTTATTTTTTTATATAAATTAAATTAATAATAATAATTTTAACAATTTTTTAGTCAATTATTCCAATTAACTTATTAAAAAAATAAGTTTACTAATATCGATAGATTATTTACGATTAACCGGTTTCCTATTACAAACAATAATCGGAAAAACAAAGTTAATTGCATTCAAATATTAGTTAATTAGATACGGATAGATTAATTGCGTTTTATGCAGCGATTTATCTTTGCTGTTTTATTTACAATCAGCCCCCGTCCAAACCGGACAAGCAAGTTTCC
>NZ_MWKN01000056.1 GCF_002009625.1 Candidatus Phytoplasma citri | reverse complement strand
GCGGTGTGCTTGGAAACTTGCTTGTCCGGTTTGGACGGGGGCTGATTGTAAATAAAACAGCAAATACAAATCGCTGCATAAAACGCAATTAATCTATCCGTATTAATATATCGATTTAATTTTAATTATAAAATCGAACATTATTTATTAAATTGTGATACTTTAGAACAAGAAGTTTTAAAAACCTTTATGAAAAATAGAAATCAAACCTTTCCCTTAACTAATCAATCTTCAATTACTAAAAAATTTTTAAATTTAAATATCTTAATTAAAATAAAAGATGATGAAGTTAATTCAGAACATGGAATTTATTTATTAAATAAGAATATTTTTAATTTAGTTATAAAAAATAATAAATTAAAACAAATATATTTAGAAATTAATTAAATATATTTTTAATTATTATTAAAATTTAAAGGTATGTCTAAAAATGAAAAATCAAATAGAAATTATAGCTTATTATGAACCCAAATTACAAGATATAGGGATTATTTATAAAGGCTTAAAAACAAAGCTTAATTCCGCATTTGCAAATAGTTCGGAAATTAGTAATCCTAAAGAATTATTTTGTTTATCTTTATTAATATGTTTTTATAAAACTACACGTAAATATTTAAATCATTCTGATTTTAAAATAAAAATTTCGTGTCATAGTTGTATTGATGAAAAAGGATTTTATTTTGATATTATTTTAGTTTGCGGTATTAAAGATTTATCGATCGCTGAAACACAAGATATTATGAACTTTATTCATAAAAAATGTCCTATTTCGCGAATGTTAAATAATTATCAATATTTTCAAATTAAACCCACATTATATAAAGATTTTTAATACAACTGAATTATTATATTTACTATATTTTTATTAATTAAAATATTTTATAAAACAGATATTGTTTTTAATTGTTTAGAAAGAAAAAAAATATGAATTTTGCTAAACCCCAATTACAAACTATAAAAGTGGCTAGTCCGATACAAGCCGTATTGAATACTTTAAATAAAGCTAAAGAAATTTATTTTTCTCAAGGAATAGATTTACATGTTATTAAAACAGATTGGACGGAAGAAAGCATTGATAAATTATCCGACGGCTCTATAGATGGATTAATTTATACTAATGTACATGTTTTTAAAGCTTATAATGAATTTTTAAAAAAACAAAATAAAGAATTATTTTCTTATATACAACCTTTTTATCATTCTAAATATGGTTTATATATAAATCGTAAAAATAAAAAACAATTAACTAATTTAGAAACAGTTAAAAAATATCAAAATTTAAAAGTATTATTGGCCGTGTCTTTTGCTTTTATTCAGCCTTGTGATATGTCTCGTTCACTTTTATTATTAAAAAATTTAGGATTAATCAACATTCCAGAAAATATTATTAAAACTAAAAAATTAGCTATTAGTTTTGAAGATATTAGTAATCCATATAATTTACAATTTATTAAAACTTCGCAAATACCTTATCAATTCGAACAACCAGACAAATTCGATTTAATGGCTAATTGGCCAGCTTTTATGAAATATAATGAAGATTTTATTCGAATTGGTTCAAATATTTCTGATAATCAAGAGCCTCAAGATGAATTAGTAGAATCATACGCTATAGCTTTAATTTCGCGCCAAAGTAATGAAAATAGTAAAGAAATTAAATTATTACAACAAATATTACAAAATCCAGAAGTTAAAAAATTCCATGCTAATCAAACAACTAATGGAGAAATTGATTATGTGATGATCTCTGATCCAGAAAAACTTAAAGACCGAATTGTGCAAAATTGGTTATAAATAAAATATAAAAATAGAAGAAGGTTCGTTAAAAAAATGTTTAATTGTCAATCATGCAATTGCGAAACAAAATTAAAAAAAATTATCAAAATAGCTACTAATTTTCCATCTACTTTAGAAACTTTACAAAAAAATAAACATTTAATTAATCAAATTGGTTTTGAATTACAAATTTTCGATGAAAAACAATTAAAAGAAAAATATCAAGTCAATTGCAATGATGCTTTAAAAGAGGGGATTATTGATTTTAATATTGCTAATAATTTCCATACTATGAAAGCTTATAATAATTATTTTATTCCTGAACCTTTAGAACGTTTAGAAATGATTGAGCCATTTTTTCATCCTAAATATGGTTTATATTCGCACAAAAACAGTCCTTTAAAAATTAAAAATTTAGAAGATGTAAAAAAAATAAAAAATGCTCGAGTTCTTTTCGCTCCTTTTAATGATTTATTCACAGCACCATGTGATTTATCACGTTCACTATTGTTGTTAAGAAAATTAAATTTAATTAAAATTAATGAACAAATTATTCAAAAAAAAGGATATAATTTGTCTTTGGAAGATATTGAAAATATTTCGCATTTACAATTTATTAAAACAGATAATATTTTTAAAGTAGCCCAATTATTTGATGATTATAATAAATATGATTTAGCTATTAATTGTCCGGGATTAATGAGACAAAATAATAATTTTTTACGTTTAGGTTCTATTGGTTTAGGAATTAACGAAAACGAAGAACCTACAGATATTGTTTTTTCATCATATGCTATTATTTTGGCTGCTAAAAAAAATTGCCAAAATAATCAAAATATTCAAGCAATGCAATGGTTTTTAAGAAATAAAGAAGTTCAACAAACTTTATTACAAACAGGTCAGCCTAATTATGACTACATTATAGTTGGAAATCCAGAACAACTTAAATATGATATATTAAATAAATTTGATAAGTAAAAAGGTAGATTTTAATATGGTTAATCAATTTCGCGATTATTTCCCTATTTTTAAAAAAAATCCCAATTTAATTTATTTCGATTCAGCAGCAACCACTTTAAAGCCAAAAATGGTCATTGAAGAATTACAAAATTTTTACAATAACAACGGAATGAATATCCGTTCTTCCTCTTCTTTAGCTATGCATAGTAATTTTTTAATTGAACAAACTCGAAAAGATATATCGACATTTTTAAATTCTTATCCTGAAGAAATTATTTTCACTAAAGGCGCTACTGAATCTTTAAATATGGTTGCTCAAATGCGGGCGCCAAAGAGGCCTAAAT
>NZ_MWKN01000055.1 GCF_002009625.1 Candidatus Phytoplasma citri | reverse complement strand
TCTCCAAGTTACGCTAAATTTCTACCTTAATTCTTTAGGGGAAGTATCCTCTTCTTTAGCGAGGCTGATTCCAGGTTTTCTTTAGCTGATAAACTACTCAGTACTTAATATTTATACTAGTAGACTCTGGACTGTCCGTTTAAGCAACTTCCGGGACAGGTTATGCTATTACATCAATTTTCCTTCTTAGGCCATTTCAGGCTTCTCCATAGAATTATTCGGTGGCGGAATCATCTTGACTAATTTGCTTTCGTTGCAATCCGCTTTTATGGTCTGCTGTAATCTGACATTCTTTCGTTTGTTAGACCGACCATCTCCTTTCAGGTTTTATCGACCCTGGCTATTGGTTAGATAGCAGGAAATTTAGGCCTCTTTGGCGCCCTCAGAAAACACATAATGTTTTAAAATAATAAAATCATTCTTTTTTAACCAATCAAACAATAAATGTATTTTACTTTGGCAACCTAACAAACATGGTTTATTAATTGGAGCATTCTTTAATATATTTATAATTGTATAAGCTCCTAAGCCACAAATAATTGCTAAATCAAAATCTACAGAAATATTTTGAAAACCATCACTAACAAAAAATTGAACAGGATAATTTTCTAAATTTTTACGAGCTCGAGATAAAGCTTTAGAACTGATATCTACAGCAATTCCTTTACGGATATATCCTAAATCTAATGCTTTTTTTAATACTAATCCATGATCTGTACCGATATCAGCAACTGTATTATAATTTTTAATTAACGAAGCTATAAATAAAATTCTATTCATATTTATTTTCTATTGATATTTTTATATAAAATTTTTAATTTATTTTGCCTTGAAGGAGATCTTAAACGTCTTAAAGCTTTGGCTTCTATTTGGCGAATACGTTCACGTGTAACACCTAATTTAGCTCCAACTTCTTCTAAAGTGTGTACTCTATTATCTCCTTCTAAAATTCCATACCTCATTTTTAAAACAAGTTGTTCTCTAGGAGTTAAAGCTTCTTCTAATGATTCTTCTAAAGTTTTTTTTAAAGTTTCTTGTAACATATAATCATGAGGAGAAATAGCATTAGGGTCGCTAATAAAATCCCCTAAAGAAGAATCATCTTCATCACGAATAGATGTTTCTAAAGAAATAGTTTCTTTTTCAATCATTTGCAAATCATTAATTTTTTTTGTTTCTAAGTTCATAGCTTTAGCTATTTCATGATTTTCTGCCTTTCGAGCTAAATCTTGAGTTAATTTCCCCCTTAAACGTGAAATTTTATTTAAAATATCTGAAACATGAACTGGGCACCTGATAGTACGAGATTGATCGGCGACAGCTCTAGTAATAGCTTGTCGAATCCACCAAGTTGCATAAGTAGAAAATTTAAAACCTTTGGTATAATCAAATTTATCTACAGCCCTCATTAATCCCATATTTCCTTCTTGAATTAAATCTAAAAATTTAATTTTTCTACCTATATATAATTTAGCTACTGATACTACTAAACGATAATTAGCTTCAATTAATTTATTTTTTGCTATAACAGCTTTGTTAATTGATAATTGAAGTTGTTCTAATTCTTCGTTAGTTAGAGATATTAATTTATTTTTAAAATCTTCTAATTTTTGTTTAGCTTTTACGCCTTCGTAAACTAATTTAGAATTTTCTTTTTCTTTTTCTAAAGTTAATAAGGGTATTTGTCCGATTTCTTTCAAATACATTCTTACCGGATCATCAACTTTAATGGAATTAGCAATTTTTTTTAAATTAAGATCTTCTTGTATGTCTTCGGAACGAATAGTTTCAATATTAATATTTTCATCTTCTAAACCTTCTATATCTAATGTATCATAATCAGAATTTTCTAAATCACTTTGAGATTTTATTGGTCTAATACTTTTAGATATTTTTTTATTTATTAACTTACTATTAATTAAAAAAAATTTAATCATTTTTTTATAAATATTATTTACATCTTTTGTATTACAATTAAACCATTTTAATTCTCTTTTGAAAATATCAGCGAGAACTGTTTCACCTATTTTTTCGAATTGCAAAATTTTTTGTTTGTAGATTTTTTTAATTGTCATTTTTAGATTCATCACGAACTCCTATATTTTTTAACTTTAATAACTCTCTTTGTTTACGGGCTATTTCTAATAATATTAATTTTGTGAGATCATTATCTGTTTTGTTATTAGTTTTTATAATTTGTTCTGATAAATTTTGCAATTTATTTTTAAGAATTTTTAATTCTTGTCTCATTTGATCAATTAAATGCCTTTTTAAATAACAATAAAATTCGGTTAAATTTTCAGATTTTTGGATACGTATTTTTTTTTTAAATAAATAATTATTTTTAATTTCTAAAAATAAACCATAAATATCAAATTCTTTTGATAATTCTGATATAAAATCACCATAAATTTCCATAAAACGTTCTAAATCAATACCATCTTTTATTTCATTTTCTGACGCATCCTTTTGATAATAAATATCAATTTGGTCTATTAATTTTAAAATATTTATATCCGAAACTACATAATCATAAATATCGTGTTTAATTGATTTTAAATGTTCTGGATTTAATAAAATTTCAATTAAAATTTCTTTTTCTACAAGACTTACAATACTTTTAGTTGGTTTAGGAATTTCTTGGAAATAATTTTGACACATAAGTGTTTTATAATCTTGTAAATTCATAATTTTTGTATTATAAATATCATTAGCTATAAAAAGAGAATATTTTTTATAAATAATTCGAAAATAATCATTTTTAGTTTGTTCATCGTAATATTTAATTAAATTTAAAATATTTTTGTTTAAAATTGTTGTATCCAAACCTTTTTCTAAATATTTTTCGATCATATAAAAAACATAATCTTGAGAGTTTTGTAATAATTTTTCGTAATTAAAATATTTTTGATTATCCGGATTAGACCAAAATTCATCTGGATCTTGATTATCGGGCGGATGCCAAATAAAAACACGCATTTTATGTTTAATCAATAATTCAGCTGCTTTATATGTAGCTTCTATTCCCGGTTCATCGCCATCGAATGCAATTGTAATTTTATTTGTATTTTTTTTTAATAAAGTAATATGTTCTAAAGTTAATTTAGTTCCTAGAGTAGCAATAGTATTATAAATATTAACCTTATAAAAAGCTATAACATCAAAAATACCTTCGCATAAAATAACATTTTGTTTTTGCTTAATAAATTCAAGACTTTCAAATAAATTATATAATACATTAGTTTTTTTGAATAAAATAGTATTGTTATTGAATAAATATTTAATAATATTTGGATTATCTTTTAATGAACGACCAGTAAAACCTATAATTTTACCATTTGAATTCGTCAAAGGAAACATAATACGATCACGAAAAAAACTATAATATTCTTCGGAACTATTTTGCGATTTGCTAACTAAACCTAACGTTAACAAATCTTCTATTTTAAAACCTTTATGTAATAAATGATTTTGAAGAGCCTGAGGATGAACATGCGCGTAACCTAAATGAAATTTATTAATTAATTCTAAAGTTAATTTGCGTTTTTTTAATAAATAATCAGAAGCATAATGATCTTCAATATTATGTAAAATATATTGCAAAGCGCTTTTAAAAAAATCTTGAGTATATTCTAAAATACTTATTAATTTATTTTGTACATAATCTTGAGGTGTATTTAATATTTTTAAATTAAATTTATAATTTAATTCGTGCGCAGCTGATTCTAAAGTTATTTTTTTTAATTTAGCCCAAAAAGCTGTTGGACTTCCTCCTTCATGACAAGCCATACAAACAGCAATATTTTTTTCTGGAGAAACAGAAAAAGAAGGAGTTTTTTCTTCATGAAAAGGACATAAACTCATAAAATTTTTACCTTTTTTTTTTAAAGAAAGGCCTGCTGCTTGACTAACCAATTCGTAAATAGAAATTTTTTGATTAATTTGGTCAATAAATGATATTTTTTTTTTAATCTGATTCATATTATTTTTATTTATTATTTTCCAATCGAGATTAATTGAATAATTTATTAAGTTATTCAAAAGATATTTTATCAATTAAGTAATTTTTAAGATTTTTCAAAGGTATAAATTCTTGTTTTAAAGAATCTCGATCTCTTATAGATACAATATCTTGTTCTAAAGTTTGATGATCTATTGTACAACAATAAGGGGTGCCAATGGCATCTTGCCTTCTATATCTTTTACCAATACTTTTAGTTTCATCATAAATAACTTCAAAATAATTACATAAAAAACGTTGTATTTGTTTAGCTTTTTCTCGATGAATATTCTTAATTAAAGGCAAAACTGCTATTTTATAAGGAGCTAAAAACGGATGTATCTTGAATAAAATTCTTTCTGTTTGGTTTTCTAAAATCTCTTTTTGTAAACAATTTAACATAATAGCTAACAATAATCTTTCAACTCCTACAGAAGGTTCTACAACAAAAGGATAAAATTTATTACCTGTTTTTGGATCTAAATATCTTAAATCTATACCTGAATATTTATGGTGTTGTTTTAAATCAAAATCATTACGTACGGAAATGCCCCATAATTCATCAAAACCCCAAGGAAAATTAAATAAAATATCAGTAGTATTACTAGCGTAATGACTTAATTCCGTATGATGATAATCTTTAAATTTTAAATTTTCTTTTTTTAAACCTAAATTAAGTAAAAAATCATAAGTATACTTTTTCCAAAATTCAAACCACTTTAGAGTTTCTTCGGGATGATAAAAAAATTCTAATTCCATTTGTTCGAATTCACAAGTTCTAAAAATAAAATTTCCCGGAGTAATTTCATTCCGAAATGATTTACCAATCTGACCTATACCAAAAGGTATTTTTTTTCTAAAAGTATTTAAAATATTTTTAAAATTAACAAAAATGCCCTGACAAGTTTCTGGTCTCAAAAAAATTATATTATTTTGAGATGGAACTGAACCTTGATGACTTTGAAATAACAAATTAAACTGTTTAACATGAGACCAATTGGAAGTGCCTAAAAGACGATGGTTAATTAAATATTGTGTCATGGTTTCTAAAGACATTTCGTTAATATTCACATTCGGATTATGTTCTTTAATTAACTGATCCGCTCTATAACGTTTATTAGTATCCTTGTTTTCTGATAAAGGATCAGTAAAATTTTTAATATGTCCGGATGATTCCCAAATTTTTGGATTTAATATTATACAACTATCTAATAATAATGTATCTTCTCTTTCTTGGAAAAATTTTTTTTGCCAAGCTTTTTTAATATTTTGTTTTAACAAACACCCTAAAGGTCCGTAATCAAAAGTATTAGCTAAACCTCCATAAATTTCGCTTCCCGGGAAAATAAAACCATTTTGTTTTGCAAAACTAATTAACTCTTGTAAAGAAAACATTTACTTATCCTTTGCTTTTTTAATTAAAATTTAATGATATTCCAGTTTTTCTCAAATAATGAATATTATTACGCCATTTTTTTTCAACTTTAACCCATAAATCTAAATAAATTTTTTTATTCAAAATATATTCAATATCTTTACGAGCTTCAATTCCTATCTTTTTTAACATATTACCTTGATTACCTATTAATATTTTTTTTTGATTATTTTTTTCAATTAAAATAAGGGCAGAAATATTCATAATAGAAGAAGACTTGATAGGAGAAATATTTTCAATTAAAACAGTCGAAGCATGAGGGATTTCTTGATGCAAATAGTAAAGAATTTTTTCTCTAATAATTTCAGATATTAATTTATTTTGGTTTATATTTGTTTTAATACCAGGCGGATAATGAGTTTTTCCTTCGGGCAAAAATTCTAAAATATGTTTTTTCAAAATATTTATATTATTATTATGAATAGCTGATATAGGAATAACAGCATCAAAATGAAATTTTTGAACATAACTTAAGATAATTTTATCAATAATTATATTTTTATATAAATCCATTTTATTAACGACCAAAATAATTTTTTTATTATATTTTTTTATAATATCAAAAAAATTTTGTTCTTGATTATTTTGATAATATTCTTGATCCACTATCAATAAAATAACATCGGCTTCATTTAAACTTCTTAAAGTCACTTGATGCATCATTTTATTTAATAAATATTTGCGATTAAAATGTAAACCAGGAGTATCAATAAAAATAAATTGATAAGAAGATGAAGTATCAATACCGAGAATAGCGTCACGTGTAGTTTGAGATTTAGAACTAGTTATCGATATTTTTTGATTAATTAAATGATTAATAAGAGTAGATTTGCCTACATTAGCATTGCCAATGATAGAAATAAATCCTGATTTAAACAAAATATCCTCCTTTTTATTAAAAAAATAGTTTAAAAATTTTTTTAATTTTAATAATCAAAATGTAAATTATGCTTTTTTAAAATTTTTTGTTGTAAATCGATCATTTCGCACAATGATTCTTCCGTTTTATCATCATAACCTTTTAAATGTAAATAACCATGTAAAGCTAAAAAACTAACTTCTTGTATATCGGTAATATTATGTTTAATAGCTTGTTTAAAAGCTTGAGGCAAAGAAATTAAAATATCTCCTAATGAAATATCTTCAGTATAATCATTAAAAGCTAAAACATCAGTAGTATAGTTTTTTTTTAAATAAAAATTATTAATTTTTTTCATATAATCATCGTTAACAAAAATAATATTTATTTTTTTTCCTATATCCAAATCTTGAAATATTTTAATTAAAACAAGAATTAAATAATCAATTGCAAAATTAGTATTGTTTTCTATTTTAATATCCATAATTTAAATCTTATCCAAAATTAAAATTTGATAAATTTGTATAACAAAAAAGAAATTCAGAATTTGCTTTTATTTATTATCGCAAATTATATTTATTGCAATTTTAATAAATAAAAATAAAAACTGAAAAAATTTTTAATTTATCTAAATTTAATATCAAAAACATTTTTATCAAAATTAATATTTAATTTATTAACGTTTTTTTAATTGAAATTTTTTAGCACGCATTTTTCTGGCTACACTAGGTTTAATAAAAAATGCTTTTTGTCTAACTATAGCAGTAATACCAGATTTAGAAACTTCTCTTCTAAAACGTTTATATGCGTCTTCAATTTGTTCATTTTCTCTCGTAATAACTTTTGTCATATATACTCCTTTATATTTTAAATTTAATTATATTCATAATTCATTTATTAATTTAATTTTCTATTGTTTAAGTAAATCGTTTCATTTATACATGTGTATTAAAACAATTAAAATCATCTAATTAATGCGTTGTCTTATTATAACATAAATTATAACAAAAAAGATATAAAAATATAATAAAATCCATATTTTTTGTACATATCTATATTTATTTTATTTTGATTAAAACATACGGATAGATTATTTGCGTTTCTTTTATAGTTATCAAATATTATAAATAGCCTCCATCCAAAAGATGCGAGCAAGTTTCCCAGCACACATCTTTCCCTAATTTATCCCTTATCAAGGTTTAACAAGGTTTAACTTTGTGTTAACACTGGTTAAATGTTTATTCTTGACCTTTTGTTCTTTTCTGATATTCTTATATTGTTTTATCCATCACCCTTCTCCAGTTAGGTTCAGATATGATGAATTTCAAGGGCTTGATTTTCAGACTGGCAAACTTCACATTTTTGTGCTGTTAGCCTGTCAGTTAATCTGATTCATCCCGGGAAGAGATTAGAATTGATAACTATTTCGGTTATTTCTCCTTTTTAGTTTCTCATCCTTTTAATTTTCTCTCAGGAGAAGTTGTCCCATGATGATTTGTACTTACTGACTTTCAGACCTAAATCTTCTGTCAACCGTTGAATAACTAGTTTTTTTGATTCCTTTTGCTTTATCTCTCTCCCCTTTTACAATAATAATAAAATCATCAGCATATCTTATGTATTCTACACAAAGATTTGAGTTGAGGTTCAAGCAACTGTTCATTTTATCCCTTGCTTTATAGAGCTTTATTTTTTAGCTCTAATATACTTGGGATTCGTTTTTAAACTGTGGTTTTCCGGCTTTAACTAATTCCCCTAATTTCTTGTCCGGATGATCTAAATAGATATATTTGTAAAGCATATTACCGAGGATATCATGGTTAATTGTGTCAAAAGCCTTCAATTTTAATCTTAATCAAATATTCAATAACCTTTTAAATCTTTTTTGTATCCGCTTTATGGCGTCCAAACCTGATTTATTGAGTCTAAATCCAAAACTCCACTCCGAAAATTTATTCTCAAATTAGGGAGTTAATAATTGTTCAAAGGCTTTTTAGATGATTCTATCTTACGTGGTAGGGATTCCGAGTGGTCTGGTTTTATCCTTTCCTTTCGGAATGTGAACTCTTTAAAACGGTTTTGGTTTATATAGGTCGTTAACGTATTTTCGGTGATATTCCTTGATTTTGTTTAATTTCATATCGTTTATTGTTCTTCCCTCTATTCCAGGTGTTCCGCCCCCCCATTATTAGAGGTAAACTGATTAAACGTGTGATAGGTATTAGTTAAGTTGTTCATTCCCTATTTGAGTTCTTGTTTTAACGGAAGTTGTTTTAAAGATTGGTCATTAATTTTATTCATTGTCCGAAAAAGCTTCGATTTCAATAGTTCAAAATCCTCCATAGCTTCCGCAGTCCCAATTAATAAATAGTAAATTACTTTCTTCTTTCTCCCTATAAGAGTAATTAACTCTCTATCTTGGTAAGCTGATTAACTAAATTATTCCAAATTTTACGATTACGACTACTAAGAAGATGCTTTATTCTTGACTATCCGAGCTTTTATTTCCGGATTAGTAAACTTAATTACTTAGTTTTTAGAATTCTCCAAGTTACCGTAAATTTCGACCTTAATTCCTT
>NZ_MWKN01000054.1 GCF_002009625.1 Candidatus Phytoplasma citri | reverse complement strand
GTTTCTAGTGAAACCGTTGTTGACATAATATATCAACCCCTTTCTTGATACCATTGAATAAATAGTAAATTACTTTCTTCTTTCGCCCTATAAGAGTCGTTAACTCTCCTCTGGGTAAGATAATATACCTTTGCAATAATATTTTAATTAATTATTATTTTTAAGTTTTTTATAAATAGCATTTATTATTTTTTTCTAATATGTAATTTTATTTTTAAAAGTAAAAAATCAAATATATAATAAGTTCAAGTGATAATATTGCTTTAAGGGGATTTTTGTAATATAATGCGTCAAAAAAAATTTAAAAATGATGATATTAATTGTTTAGATACTGTAAAAAATTATGATCCTATAATAGATTTGTTAATTCAAAAACTAATTAATTTGTGTCAAGAAATTAAACAAATAAATTTATTCAATGATAACTATATGAAAGATTTTTTGATTTTTTTGCCTATTTATAGTGCTAATCCTCATACAAATTTAACTCCTCAATTTGCGTCTAATATTCCACAATTAAATGTAGATTACCATTATAATATAGATAATTTAAAACAACAACTTAGTAAAAATTTAGAAAAATCAAAGTTAATTACAATTAATAAAGAAATTTCTTTAAATCAAGAGTTTATAAAAAGAAAACAACAAAGTGTTTTACAAAAAGATCGAATAATTACAGAATATAATATTCAAAAAGATAAATTGAATTGTAAATGCCGTCTTGCTTTGGAAAAATTAAATTTGTTGGAAAAAGAAGTAAACAAAGAACAAATGGAACAAAATGATTTGTTTACAGAACAATATTCTCAGGTTAATCAAAAATATCAAAAAAATATTTCAGATATTTATGATTTTTTTCATCAAAAAATTATCATTTTAAATCAAAAAATTAAACAATTAAAAGATATTTTTAATCATTCTTTAGAAAATATGAAAAATTTTTACCAAAAACAAATTCAACAAATACAAGAACAACAAAGGCAACAAGAGATAGATTTTTCCAAAGAAATCAAAAATTCTTTTAATTTGTTACAACGCAAAATAGAAATGCATAATAAAATTTTCGATCAATTGAAATCGGAATTTATAGAAAAACAAGAAATAATTTTTAAAAAAAAACATAATATTTGGAATCAAGGTATAAGGGGATTTTTTTTTATTCAACCAATGTTTATAAATAGTTATCCTATAATTACAAATTTAATGCGAGATTTTTTTGTTTATCAACGAATGTATTCGATTCGTTTATATGAGTGGCGTTTTCAATATATGAAATTTAAATTTATTTATAATCGAAAGTTAAATATTGTCGAATATAATAAAAAAATTTTCCAAAAAATAAAAAATTTTCAAATTAATAATGTTGATTTAATCCAAAAACAAGAATACAAATTAATTTATAATAATTATTTGCAAAAAATTGATAATTTAGAAGTGGAATTAATTTTATTAAAAATAAAAAAAAAATACGACATCATTAAGGAAGAAGTTATAGATGAACAATATAAACAAAAATTATCTTATGAACATTTGCGCAAAAATTTTATTTTAATTGAAAAATTAAATGATATACAATATCAAAAAGATATATTATTGTTGCAGAATCAAATTCAAGAACGTAAATTTTTGCTTAAAATGCAATTGCAAATGACAAAAATTCCTTTAAAAACAAAATATGATTGTGAAATTTTGCAAAATCTTCAAGAAATACAAAAATTACAAGAAAAACTCTCTAATCTACATTATCATCAGGAATATGAAATAAATTTAAAAAATATTATTTATAAACAAAAAAAACAAAATTATTTTTATAAAGTGGAAATACCGAAAATTAAAATCAGAGATATTGTTGCTAAAAATAATTTTATTAAACAAAAAAATTTAATAAATGCTATATTATTTAATAATTATTTAAATAAACAAAATCAAACACATTTGAAAATTTTGCAACAAATTAAAGAACAATTGGATTTGTTTTGGCATTTGTATTTAAAAACAATTAATAAGAGTTTTTCTATGATTCATTTACATTTAATTTGTAAATTAAATAAAATTTTTGTAGAAAAAGTTATAGAAGAACATTTTAAATATCTTTATTTATTGAAAATAAATATGATCGATTTAAGACTGAATAAGATAAAACAACAAATTAATTTGAATAAAGTGATTTTAAATTTTTATAATCAAAATATTTCTTTTATTAGTATCTTAATGCATCGAATGAAATTGAAAAATTTGGATAAAAATACAAAATTTTTAGTTTTTTTTGAACAAAAAATGAAAATTTATGAAAATATAGGAAATTTTTTTAAAAAAAAAATGAAATATTTAGAATATCAACAAAATAAACATCAGCAATCAAAAGAACAAATGACTAATAAATTGAAAAAACAACAAAATTGTTTTGTGCAAACTAATAATTTATTACAATACCAAATGTTTAAATTGACTGTTAAACTTAGAAGTTTTTCGAATTCTAAATTTTGGCATCGTGTTTTATCTTCGTTTTATCTCAATAAAATGAAAAAGAAATGGTTATATTATTATGAGCATTTAGAATTACCTAGAATTTTTTTTATTCAAGAATATAACGATATTAAGGAAGAAATTTTTCATATACAAAAAAATCAATCAGAAGAAAAACATTTTTTATTAAAAGAAAGCGAATATATTATTGATTGTATTTCTCAGGTTTTTTTCGATATTACTAGAATAATGCATGATGATAGTTTAAATGAGATTATAATTAAATATCAAAAACAAGAAAAACAAATTCGTCATGAGATTAGTTTATATGAAAAACAAAATAAATTAAAATTAAAAGAAATGAAACGCCAAATAGATTTAATTCAAGATAATTTAAAAGATTCTTTAACCGAAATAGATCAAGATTTTATAACTCAAAAGCAAAAAATTAAACTAATATATGATAATAAAAATAAAAAAATTAATTCCGAATATAAAAATCAATTATATCTTTATCAAAAATATTTAAAAGATCAAAATCATCGTAATAATCTTTTTAAGGCGCAACAAAACGATGAAATAGATAAAATTTTATTTCAACATTGGAAGAAACAGAAATCAATTATTGCAAACAATAATCGATTATTGGATCGGATTAATAAAATTAAAGTTTATCAACAATTTAAAATTAAAAATATATTATTTTTTAAAAAAACGCATTTAATTATTTTGAAATTTTTTGGGTGGTATAAATTTTATCAAAATAAACGAATTTTACAAAAAGATTATAAGAAAAATTTAATTATTTTGAAAAAAAAAATGGTGATTAAATTTATGCAATTATATAAGAAATTAATTCAAATATTTGGTATTTAAAATTTATATTATTTGATTACAATATGCAAGGGAATTAAAAATACGGATAGATTAATTGCGTTTTATGCAGCGATTTTTATTTGCTGTTTTATTTACAATCAGCCCCCGTCCAAACCGGACAAGCAAGTTTCCAAGCGTCCGGCTTTCCATAATTTACTC
>NZ_MWKN01000053.1 GCF_002009625.1 Candidatus Phytoplasma citri | reverse complement strand
GAGTAAATTATGGAAAGCCGGACGCTTGGAAACTTGCTTGTCCGGTTTGGACGGGGGCTGATTGTAAATAAAACAGCAAATAAAAATCGCTGCATAAAACGCAATTAATCTATCCGTATTTTTAAATAATTTTTCTAAAAATAACGTAGAAGCTCACGAAGCTATTCGAATTACTGATATTAAACGAACTCCTCAAGAAATTAAAAATTATTTAACTAAAGACGAATTATCTTTATATAATTTAATTTATCAAAAAACTATATCTAGTTTAATGACTGCAGCAATTATTAACAAAACACAATTTATTTTCGAAATAGAAAAATATTTTTTTCAAGCAGAAGGTTATCAAGTGATATTTGATGGTTATTTCAAAACGACAACTTATTCTAATTTTAAAGAAATATTATTACCGGATTGGGAAAAGCACAAATATTATTTGCCTCAAAAAGTGATAGCTAAATCTCAAATGACTTCACCACCACCTCGTTATAACGAAGCCTCTTTAATTAAAAATTTGGAAAATTTAAAAATCGGTAGACCTTCAACTTATTCTCATATTATCGAAACTTTAAAAAATAGATATTATGTGGAAATTAAGGAGAAAAAAATGATTTGTACTCAACGAGGATTAATTACAAATGAAGTTTTAATGAAATTTTTTAATTCTTTTATTAATGTTAAATATACAGCTAACATGGAAGCGCAATTAGATCAAATTGCTAACGGTCAAATAGATAAAGTTACCATCTTAAAAAAATTTTACGATGATTTTATTAAATTATTTATATATGCTAATAATAATATTAATACCATACCAAATATTACTACAAAACAAAAATGTTCTGTTTGTGGAGATTTTATGGTGGAGCGTTTTGGTAAATATGGTACTTTTTTAGGTTGCAATTCTTATCCTAAATGTAAAAATTCAGATATTGATCAAAAAAAGAAAAAAACTATAACTATAACAAATCAAAATTGTTCTAATTGTGGTTCTTTTATGGTAGAACGAAACAGTAAATATGGTAAATTTTTAGGTTGTATTTCTTATCCAAAATGTAAAAAAATTATTTCTTATAAAAAAAATAATAAAACAGAAAACGATGAAAAAGATTAATAATAATTTATATGACAAATTAAATTACATACACTTTATAATATATTTATTAACAATTTTATTTTTATATATCATTAAGGAAAATAAATAACTTATGTTTAATTTTTTTAAAAAAATTTTTAAAGAAAAAACTCAAAAGAAAAAAAATTTTTTTTTCAATTTGGAAAATGTACAAGAAGATCAAATATCTGAATGGATCCGAAAAATTAAATTACAAAATAAATTAACTGAAAATTTATTGGATGAATTAAAAATTTTATTAATTAAATCGGATTTAGGTATAGAATCTACTCAAAATTTGATTAGTCAAATGCGTGAAAATATTTCGTCTGAAAATTTATCTCAACCAAAATATTTTTTAAATTTTTTAAGAGATCAAATTTTATTATTTTATAAACAAAATACAAAAGAAAATATAAAAAATGATATTTCAATAATAAAATCACAAATTTATCTTTTTGTGGGAGTGAATGGTTCGGGAAAAACTACTACTATAGGTAAATTAGCTACTAAATTAACGGCACAAAATAAAAAAGTTTTATTAATAGCAGCAGATACTTTCCGTACTGGAGCTGTAGAACAATTACAAAGTTGGAGTAATACTTCTAAAAGTAATTTTTTTTCCAAAGCTAATAGTCAACCGGCAAGTGTAATTTTTGAAGGTTTAAAGTATAGCGAAAATCAAAATTATGATATTATTTTGTGTGATACTTCTGGAAGATTACAAAATAAAGATAATTTAATGCAAGAATTAGCTAAAATAGATAGAGTTATTAAGAAATATAATCCTCAAGCTCCGCATGAAATTTTTTTAATTTTAGATGCTATGACAGGGCAAGAAGCTTTAAAACAAGTAGAATCTTTTAGAAAAATTATTCCGGTCACTGGCATTATTCTTACTAAATTTGATCATTTTTCTAAAGGAGGTTTAATTTTAGCGATTAAACATTTATATCAGTTAGAAACAAAATATATAGGTGTTGGAGAAGCACCAAATGATTTATTAGAATTTGATATTCATAATTACGTTAATTGTTTATTTGAAAATTAATAAAAATTAAATATAAATAATCATTTGTGAAATAAAAAAATATTTATTAACAAAACGGTTGATCTAATACAAAAGGAGTTATTCATGAATTTTTTAAGTAAAAGTATTCAAAAAATAATTAATAAAATTGGTAATAAAAAATATATTCAACAAAATGATATTGATAATATCATGCAAGAAATTAATCCTGCTTTATTAAAAGCAGATGTTGATTATGAAGTAGTAAATAAATTTAACGAATTAATTAAACAACAAACCTTAAATATGCAACTTTTAAAAGGTTTAACCCCTCAACAACAAGTTATTAAAATAATTCAAAACACTTTAACTAATATTTTAGGAAATAAATCTTTACCTTTGAATTTCCAAGATAATAAATTAAATATTTTTTTATTAATAGGAATGAAAGGTAGCGGCAAAACAACTATTGCAGGTAAATTAGCTTTTTTCATAAATAAACAAAAAATAGATAAAATTTTATTAATTGCAGCAGATTATCATAGACCTGGTGGTATTCAACAATTACAACAAATTGGTAAAAATATAAATATTGAGGTTTATAATGATAATAATACAAATAATTCTTTAGAAGTTATTTTAAACGGTATTAATTATGCTAAAAAGAATCATTTTCAAGTTGTTATCATCGACACTACTGGATTTTCTCCTGAAGATACAGCTAGTATAGATAATTTATCTTTAATTAAAAAAAATATTAAACCCGATGAAACATTGATGGTTGTAGATGCTTTAGGGGGTCAACAAATATCAGGAAAAATTAAACAAATTAATGAAAAATTATCATTTACAGGGGTAATTATGACCAAAATGGATGCTAAAACTTCAGGTGGTTTAATTTTATCTATTAGATATATTACTAAGTTAGCTATTCGTTTTATTTCTAGCTCAGAACAACATAATGATGATAATTTTGAACTTTTTTATCCTGATCGTATAGCTTCTAGAATTTTAGGTATGGGTGATTTATCTACTTTAATAGAAAATATAGAAGCTAAAATAGATCCCAAACAAAACGCCGAATTAATAGATAAATTATTTCAAGATAATTATAATTATTATGATTTACAAAAACATTTAAATTTAATTAAAAAAATGGGATCATTTCAAAAAATTTTAAATTTTATTCCTGGAATAAGTAATAAAATATCGAATTTAAATATTTTAGATAATAATATAATTATTAAATTCGAAGCTATTATTAAAAGTATGACTCATAAAGAAAGATTAAATCCGGAATTGATCGCTAATAATAATCGTCGTCGTCATCGTATTATTAAAGGTTCCGGCACAACTAATCAAGAAATTAATTTATTGATTGATTTTATCGAAAAACAAAAAACTTTAACTAAACAAATAGATAATAAAAATTTGAAAAAAGATTCGATAACAGATTATCAAGATTTGATAAATAAATTTTTAGATTCAAAATAAATATTTGTTTAATTCGTGAGGGACAATAAAATTTATGAAACATTTAATTTTAGTAGATGGTCATGCACTTATTTTTCGTGCTTACTATGCTACTGCTTATAAACGAAAAGGGCGCAAAAGATGCTCATAA
>NZ_MWKN01000052.1 GCF_002009625.1 Candidatus Phytoplasma citri | reverse complement strand
TCTGGCATTCTTTCGTTTGTCAGACCGACCATCTCCTTTCAGGGTTTATCAGCCCTGGCTATTGGTTAGATAGCACGAAATTTAGGCCTCTTTGGCGCCCTTCCTGTATGTCCTGCTTTTTCTAAATTTAATTTTTTTTTGATAAATTTAACAACATCATGTGATGAAATACCAGAAGTTTTATTTATTAAAAAAAATCCCTCCATTTTGTTATAAATCATATTTTGTTTCCTATTTTTATTCGATATTAAAAAAATTTAAAAATATTATTTAATCTTCTATATCATCTGTTATAAAAGCGAATAATTCTGATAAAGATAAATAACCTACATTTTTTTTAATTAATTTAGTATTTTTATATAATAGTAAACTAGGATAACTTGTAATATTATATTTTTTAGCTAAAGCAAAGTTTTCGTGCCCGTTAATTTTGATAATTTCAATATTGGGGTTTTCTTTTTTAATTTGTTCCAGATGAGGCATTAATTTTTGACAAGGAGGACAATGTGTTAGAAAAAAATCAATTAACAATAATTTATTTTTGTTTTTAATAATTAATTTATCTAAATTTTCTATAGAATGTTGCATTATTTATTATTTTAGTCCTTTCTTAAATTTTAATAAATATATAATATGTTTATATATTTAGTTAAAATTATTTTTGAGAATTTCATTTTTTCTCTAGATTTATGTAAATTAATGTTTAAAAATTAAAATTAATTTACGCTTATATATTATAATGATTTAAAGAAATTAAAAATTTTATTATTGTTGTATAAATTAAATATTAATTTAAATTATTATGTATTAATAATTATTTATTAAGTTATTTATTTTTTTAAAATTTTTTAATATCAAAAAGTAATTGAATCAAAAAAATAGGAATTATTATTTTTTTTGATAAAATTTAGTATGTATTAATCTTTATTATTAAAATAATAATATGTAAAAATGTTTTTTAAATTATTGAATCTTTTTATATTTGAATTATAATTATTAGATAAAAAGGTTTTAAAAATACTACTATTTATATTTGTAATTGTATAAAGTTTTTTATTATATTAAAAATGCTTTATAATTTTAATTTTGATTATTTCTTGTTATATAAATAAGATTAAAAAAATTTTTTCTTTATATTACTATGAATTTTTAAAAAAGTGATTTACTAGGTGATAAAATAATGAAAATTGAATATATAAAAAATGATTTTGTGAAATATAATTTCGATATTAATCCTCAAGAATTTGAATTTTTTTTACAAAAATCTTTTGATAATATCAAAAATGATATTAAAATTAAGGGTTTTCGAAAAGGTTTTGTGAATAGATTATTATGTGAAAAATATTTTGGCGAAAGATTTTTATATCAAAAAGCTATTACATTTTTAGTTGAATCAAAAATTAATGAAATTTTGACAAAAGATGAAAATAAAATTATGGGACAACCCGAGATTGTTGATTTTGATCTAAATAAAATAGAACGAAATCATAATTTTTCTTTAATAATTAAATTTGCATTAAAGCCAAAAATTGATTTGTGTGATTATAAAAATATTAACATACCTATTAACAAAAAAAATCAAGATGTTTTAGTAACAGAAGAGGAAATCAATAAATCTATTCGACAATGGTTAAATATAGCATTTAAAGAGCAAGGTTTTATATTAAAAAATAAATATTGTCAATATTTTTTTAATTTAGAAATACGACATAAAAATTTAGTTATTTTGGAAGAAAATAATATCTGTTTTGATTTTGATAATGGCAATTATATTATTGAATATTTATCTTCCCACATATTAGGAATGAAAGAAAAAGAATATCGTAATTTAAAAATTAAATTTCCTAATACATTTTCAAATTCAAAATTATCGGGTAATAATGTTAAAATAAAATTATTTTTAAATAAAATTAATGTTATATCGGATATTGATTTGAACGCAGATATAATTAACCAATTGCATTTATCTGAAAATTTTCCTAAAATTGAAAATTTAATCGATTATTTCCAGAAACAATTGCAATTTAATAAAAAAGAATTTTTAAAAAAACAAGAAATACAACAAATTGTGGAATATTTGTTAAAAAATTCAAGTATTGATATATCTCAACATTTATTACAAAATCATATTTTAATGACAGAAAATAAAATTCAAAAACAATTAAAAAACAAAGATTCTAATTTAATCGAATATTTTCAAAAAAATAATTTGTCAGAATCAGATTTTAAAAAACAAATGATTGAAGAGAATGTAAAAAAAATAAAGATAGCCTTTTTGTTAGAAGAAATCGCTCTTAAAGAGAATATTCGTATTTTAGATGATGAAATTCAAAATTTTTATCAAAATTTATTTCATAGTTCGAATTTTAATAATTTGGAAGATTTTCAAAAAAAATATGACTTTAACTATATTAAAACAACTTTATTACATAATAAAGTTATAGATTTTTTATGGAATAATTCCTCTTTTAATAAAAATTCTTAATTATTTTTAATATTTTAATTATTTTATAAGAATTAGAAATTAAATATTATCTAATTTTTATATTATTAATAAGTTTAATTTTATTTTCAAGAGAGAGGCGAATAATGAATAAAAAAATTAAATTAACTCAAATAGAAGGCGATAATAAATTCGAATATATTGAAGGTGTTGAGGTTCCTTATGAATTACCTGCAATTATTGTACGTGATGTGATACCTATTCCTAATAATGATTTCAGGATAGAAATAGGACGTGATTTTTCGATAAACGCTTTAAAATATGCCGAAAAAAGTAAATTTCCTTATGTAGTTATTTTGCCTCAAAAAATATTTGCTTTAGAAGATCCTGAAATAATAGATATTGCAGAATATGGGGTATTAGCTCGAATTATCGCTTCAGTTAAAATTCTTAATAGTTCTATTTATAAAGTTAAATTTCGTTTATTAAAAAGAATTAAAACAACTTCAATTTTAAAAAAAGATAATTTTTTTAATGTCACATATGTTCCAGTCGCTACTGAATTAAGTGATGATATCAAAAAAGAAGAAGCTTTGATTAAATTAGTTATGGAACAAATAACTTCTAATACAAGTCAATTTTTATTTATATCTGAAAATAATTTGTTAGAACAAATTCAAAATGGTATTGATACTGAAAAAATAGCTGATTTAATTATTTTTGCTTTAAAAATTGATGAAAAAGAAAAATATAAGTATTTACAAGAAACAAATTTAAATAATAGATTATTTTATATTTTACAAGATATTCATAAAAAGATTGATATTATCGAATTAGAAAATAAAATAAATGAAGAAGTTAAACGTAGTATTGACGAAAATCAAAAAGAATTTTATCTTAGAGAAAAAATACGTGCTATTCAAAATGAATTAGGTGATAGGGCTAAAAAAGAAGAAGAAATAGAAACTTTAAGATCGCAAATTAAAAATTCTAAAATGCCGATAAATATTAAAGAAAAAGCATTACAAGAATTGTCTCGTTATCAATCCATTTCTTCAGCGGTAGCTGATTCTTTTGTGATTAGAAATTATTTAGATTTTTTAATAGCTTTGCCTTGGGGTATAAAAAGTAAAGATGTTAATAATTTAGAAAAAATTCGTATGGTTTTAGAAAAAAATCATTATGGTTTACAAGAAGCCAAAGAACGAATTTTAGAATATGCTGCTGTTAGAATTATGACTAAACATAACGCTCAAACGATATTATGTTTGGTAGGCCCTCCGGGTGTAGGTAAAACTACTTTAGCTATTTCTATAGCGGAAGCTTTAGGACGTAAATTTGTTAAACAATCTTTAGGAGGTTTACAAGAGGAAAGCGAATTTAAAGGTCACAGAAGAACTTATGTTGGAGCTATGCCTGGCCGTATTTTGGATGGTATTAAAAATGTAGGAGTTATAAATCCTGTATTTTTGTTAGATGAAATAGATAAATTAGTAAATAATTTTCATCATAATCCGGAATCTTCTTTATTAGAAATTTTGGATCCGAATCAGAATAAAACTTTTGTAGATCTTTATTTATCTGAACCTTTTGATTTGTCGCAAGTATTATTTATAACTACTGCTAATGATATTAGTAATATTTCTGCCCCTTTAAGAGATAGATTAGAAATTATCGAATTAAATTCTTATACAGAAAAAGATAAGTTAAATATTGCTAAACAACATTTGATTCCAAAACTGTTAAAAGAACATGGTTTAAAAGCAACAAAATTTTCTGTTAGTGATTCTGCTTTAATTAAAATTATTAGGAATTATACTAAAGAAGCTGGAATTAGAAATTTAAGTCAAAAAATAGCTACTTTAATTCGCAAAACAATAAAAAATATTTTAATTAAAAAAATAACTTGCGCTAATATTAACGAAAACAATTTAGAAGATTTTTTAGGAAAAATAATTTATTATGATTTATTAACCGAAAAAAAACCTCAAATAGGCGTTGTTAACGGATTAGCTTATACCGCAGTAGGAGGAGATGTATTATCTATTGAAACTACTTGTTATCCTGGCAAAGGTAAGTTAGTTTTAACTGGTCATTTAGGAAAGGTTATTGAAGAAAGTGCCATTACTGCTTTTAGTTTTTTAAAAGCTAACGCTCACAAATTAGGCATCGATTACGACATGTTTAAACAAAAAGATTTTCATATTAATTTTGTCGAAAGCGCAGTTCCTAAAGATGGACCTTCTGCTGGTGTAACCATAGCTACATCTTTATTTTCTGTAATGACTAGTCGAAAGGTTAAAGAAAATATAGCAATGACTGGAGAAATTAGATTAACTGGAGATGTAGTAGCTATAGGCGGATTAAAAGAAAAAGTTTTAGCCGCTGATAGAATAGGTATAAACATCGTTTTTATTCCGAAAGCTAATTCTAAGGATATCGATGATATTCCTGAAGAAGTTCGTAGTAAATTAAAAATTATAACTATTCAAAATGTTAAAGATATCTTTTCTGAAGCTTTTATTTCTTCTTAATTTAAAAAGATGAAAATAATTTTGATATTTAATATTTATTGGTTTGGAAATTTTTTCAAAATTATAATTTTAAAACTAATTTAAAAATTATTTTAACAATAAAAAAATATAATTATAAATTAAAAAAATACCAAAAGATTAATTGACATATATAGTTAGTATTTTTGTATCAAAAATAATTTAGGGCAAATAATGAATTAATTTTGAAATATTTTGTTAAGATATTAATAATAAGATAAAGAAAAATTTAATTTAAATTTTAATTTGAAATAGTTCAAATAGAATCTCTTTCAAAGATATTAAACTTTTTATGCCGGAAAAAATATTTTTTCCGGTTTTATAAATAATTAATATCGATTATGAAATCATAAATAAACATTTATTGAAAATTCATTAATCTATCATAATTTCAATGAATGTATTTAATTTAAAAATTAATAAAAAGGTGATAATATGTTCGCATTACCTAATTATGTTATTTACATTATTTGTATTATTATTCTTGTTAGTGTTTTGTTTTCATCTGAAGTAGATGTTACTGATGCATTTGCAGAACAATATGGTACTTACAAAAGTAATCAAAGTATTGATAAATTTAATCGTTTCATTAGTATTTTAGTTTTAATTATCTTTTTGCAATTTTTTATTCAACAATCATTTTAATGATGATTAAAAAATTATGGGCGCCAAAAGCGCCATAAAT
>NZ_MWKN01000051.1 GCF_002009625.1 Candidatus Phytoplasma citri | reverse complement strand
GGAAAGCGGTGTGCTTGGAAACTTGCTCGCACCGTTTGGACGGGGGCTATTTGTAATATTTGATAACTATCAAAGAAACGCAAATAATCTATCCGTATTTTAGCAGAAACTATTTTATTAAAATTATCACGAGGTAGTTCTTTATTAGGATATAGTGGAATGCAACCTATTTATTTGATTGAAAAATTTGTGTTTTTAAAACCTTTTTTATATATTTCAAAAGAAAAAATTATTAATTATGCTAATCATAAAAAAATTTCTTTTTTAGAAGATGAAACTAACCAAAATGATCATTATGCTAGAAATAGAATTCGCAAATTTGTTATTCCTTATTTACAAAAGGAACATAATTTTTTAAAAAATATTTATAAATTTCATATTCAATTAACAGAAATTTATCAATTAGTCAAAGAACAAACGAATTTATTTTTGAAATATCATTGTCATCAACAGGGCGCCAAAGAGGCCTAAATATCAAGTGAATTAACCAATCACCAGAACGATAAATACTGGAAAGGATAAGAACGGTTCTTTAAACGAAAGAATAAGGAATTACAGCAGTTCTTAAAAGCGGGTTGCGATTAAGTAGTTAGTCAAAAAAGATACCGCTACCGAATAGTTTTAAGGATAAGTCCGAAAAGGCCTAAGAAGAATAAGAAGATGTAAGATAATAACCTGTCTCGCAAACTACTGAATCGAGCAGTCCAGATGCTATCAATATAATTGTTGAGTATTGGATAGTTTATCGATCAAAAAAATCTGGAATCTCACCGTTGTTAAAAAAACGGTTACTTCACCTAAGAAACTGAGGTCGATATTTAGAGTAACTTGGAGAATCCTAAAGGCTAGTTATTAAATTAATTCATGATAGAGAAAAAACTATTAGTCCCAAGGATAAAGCGACTTTTTAGTAGTTGGAGAAGTAAAACTTAATACGGAATTATTAAGCTAATCGCCCTCCCAGGAAAAAGGTTAACTACCTTTATAGAGCGAAAGAAGTCAGTAATTTATTGTTTATTTGATAGTTAGAGTTGGCATATTTATAAAATTAAGCTTTCGCGAATATCTGATATCATTCAAGATTATTTATTATCCAACAAGCCCTTAAATTTTGGATGAATAATATAATTAATACTTATCGATCATTTACTCAATCTTAGCTAACAAAATTATTGGAACAAAAGTTTTTAACATAATAATCCTGAAATTGAACAATATTACCGTGAATACATTAATAGCTAAAATAAATCATGATCGGTTAAGTAATTATTATGTAAGGAAGGTTATCGTCAGATAATTGAACAAAAAATCACGATATTAAATGATCAGAATAAACAACTAATTAGTGGTAACACAAAATTAGTTTTCGGAAGAAAATAAATTATGGCAAGCCGGATGCTTGGAAACTTGCTTGTCCGGTTTAGAGGGAGGCTGTTTGTAATAGATAATCGAAATATAAATCTGATTATTGAAACGTAAATAATCTATCCCTATATATTATTGTTTAGAAGTTTTTTGTAAATTGAATATAGTTATTCAAAAAAATATTATTTTAGTTTTGTTAGAGAGAAAAAAAATAAATAAAAATTTTGTTTTAATAAATAATATTATTACATTATTAAATAATAAAAATAAACCTTATTTTGAAATGAAATTAAATGACCAATGGCAAATATCTAAAAAATATTATAAATGGCAATTAACTTCTGTAGTTAGAACTGAAAATAATATTAATACATTAAAAACTATTTTGTATTTTCATCACGATCACAAAATATACCCCTCACATATGATTCAAAAAGAAATTTTTTATAGCAATGGGCAAATTATTTTTCCTTTAATTATAAGAACAAGGAGATCAGGAGATGTATTACAATTTAAATTTGGAAAGCAAAAATTAAAAAAATTTTTAATTAATCGTAAAATTCCTATTACACAAAGACAAAAATTGTTATTAATAGCAGATCAAACGCAAAAAATTATTTGGATTCCTTATTTATATTGTAATGAAACTTTAGGAGAAGGTAAAATTATAACTCTTGCTGTTGAAGCGCCAAAGATTTTTAAATATTGTGTTATTTGACTAATTATCAGTAAGATAAACGATGAAAAATGGAATAATTTCTTAAAGGAAACATATAATTGAATATCTTATTTGTAATAATTAATAACAATTAAAAGTGATTCTTAAAAAATCTAAATATTAAGTTAACTAATCAATAATCCGCGATGAACCCTGAAAGTATTAAAATTAATAATCTTTTAAATGAAGATCAACTTTTTAGTTGATCTTTTTTGCAATAGTTGCAAGAAAGCTTTATTTTTAATTTTTTTAATTGATATGACATTTTTTGATTAGTTCATAAAAATATTTAAAAACATTGATTAAAGATATTTTAGATATAATTTTTGTATGTTTTATTTTAATTTGTCTTCGATAAATAGAACTATTTTAGATTTTATTATTTTTTTAATTTTGACAAAAATATTAATATTTGATAGAATTAATTATATATTGTTAAATTAAAAATTAATTTAGTGTTTATAAACTTGAATATACTTATTTTATTTATAATCAATATTTTTATTCTAATTAAATTTTAATTTTAATCGGTTTTTTTAATAAATAATTAATATAGATAAATTAAATTATCTATTTATTTTATATTTTGCATTCTTCAATTGTAATTTTCTTTTATTATTTAAAAAATATTTCATTTTATTCAAATATTTTTTATTTTAAAATTATTTTTTTCTTTTATGACAATTTTTTATTTAAAATTCTGATGTTTAATAAATAAATATTTTTAAAATTATTAAAATTTTTTAAATTAATTTTAAATGTGACAATAATATAAAATTATTTTTTGGTAAATTTAATAAAAAATTAATCTTTTTATATATAAGTTATATTGATTTTCTTATATTTTATTTTTTTTAATAATTTAAAAGTATTTTAATTAAAAAAAGATTAAATTTAGATAAATTAACAGAAAAAGGTTTTTTATTATGTTGGCAAAATATCTAAAAAATAAAATCATTAAATTATTAATTGTAGTTTTTATTTTATTTTTGTCATTAAATCTTTTTTTAATAATATTTTTTAAATTGGACAATAATTTTAAAAAATTCAAATTATTTTCTTCTAATAAATCAATAAATAATTCGGAAAAACTAAAAATTAATATAATGGATGTAATAAGTTCCTCAATTAATATAAATAAATTGTCTGATGATGAAAAAAAATTACTTTCAATAGATTCAAATCTCTCTTCACAAGAAATAATTTTAATTTTAAAGGAGAGATTATTGAATCAATTTCAAGTAAATAATCAAATACACAAAGCTTACGTATTAGCACAAGAAGATGCACATATAAAAATTGATAAAAATTTACATTATTATGTACTTCCACAAGATGAAATAATAATTATGAAAAATTTAATTTACACAAACCCTACATTTTCAGAAAAAGAAACAATAATAATTCTTTCGGACAGATTATTAACAAAATATAGAATAAATCAAAAAAGGTTGGAAAAATATGGTTTATTTTTAAAAAAACAATTAAATCCTATAAGAATTAGTGATAATTCTTTAAATATAAAAATAACTTTAAAAAATAAACAAATACCAAATATATTATTTTACATTATGATTATCAAAACAGTTTTAGCAGAAACACAATATAGAACAACTATATTAAACGAACAACTTAAAGATGATCAGAAATTACAAATACTCGAAAATGATTTTATGAATAATAGGGATTGGATACAAAGCGAGAATAACAAATTATTATTCATAAATCCTAATCTTTCCCCGAAAGAAAAAATTTTAATTTTAAAAGAAAAAATAAAAAATCAATTTCAACAAAGAAACAAATTAGCCAAATATTATGAGTTAATATACCATAAAGGATTACCAACATTTCCTAAACCTAAATCACCAAGATATATTCCAGATGAAGACAGTTTTTTACAAAATATTTTTGATCAACATCTACACAAAACGGAAAGTAAAATAATTGAAGATCTTCAAATATCATTGTTGAAAGAATACGAACAAAAAAAATTATTATTAAATTTATGTAATTCAGTTTTAGATAACAAAATTTTTCCAGAAATTTACTATACCGGGACTTCGAACATTTCTGAAAAAGATATAAATGAAATGACTGAAATTCTAAGTGATCCATGGTATATTTCTTTTATAAGAATTCAATTAGATGATGCAATAAATAAATCAATGACTTTACAACAACATATCAAAAAATTGAAAGATGATATCTTCAAAGATTTAGATAAAACACAAAGAGAATTAGAAACTACTAAGCAAGAACACGATAAAATACAAAACAAATTAAACCAAAAAAAACAAGAATTAATCGATATTCAAAGAAAATCTATCAAAGACTTAGACGATAAAGATCAAACGATCGCAGATCAAAACAAAATTATTGAAGCTCGTGATACAACTATTAGAGAATTAACTCAAGAAAAAACTAATCTTATTAAAGATC
>NZ_MWKN01000050.1 GCF_002009625.1 Candidatus Phytoplasma citri | reverse complement strand
TGACATTCTTTCGTTTGTCAGACCGACCATCTCCTTTCAGGGTTTATCAGCCCTGGGTATTGGTTAGATAGCAGGAAATTTAGGCCTCTTTGGCGCTCATTACGGTAGTATATTATTAAAGTTAATTTTAAAATAAATTTATATTGTGATTTTAAAAAATATCTCATTATAAAAAAATATAAAAAATTTTTTCAAAATCCGATTTCTATCTTTAAAATAGATAAAATTTTTTTTAACTCTGATTCTAATTTTATAATATTATATTTTTAAAAAAATTGTATTAACTTATTTAAGAAAATAAAAAAATATTAATCTAATTAAACAATTATAAATGTTTAATCTATTTGTTGAACATCTTCTTGTTTTTGCACTACTACTACATTAATTAATTTATCATCTTCTTTTAATTTAAATAACCTATTGCCTTGAGTATTTTTGGATTTAGTAGTCGAAACTTTATTAGCTTCAATACGAATAACTTGACCCAAATGAGAAATTAAAATTAATTCTTCATTTGGAAAAATAGTTTTTAAAGTTACTAATTTTCCTTTTTTATCAGTAATTTTTAAAGTTTTAACGCCTTTTCCGCCTCGTTTTTGAGGTTTATAAAAACTTGCTTGAGTTTTTTTACCATAACCAAATTCTGTTACTACCAAAATATCTTGTTCCGGATGAGAAACAACAGCTGCACCTACAATTTTCTCATTTTTATCCATACGCATACCGATAACTCCAGTACCTCTACGATGGGTAGTTCGAATAAAATTTTCTTTTAAACGAATAGATTTACCACTAGAACTAGCTAAAATAATATCTTGATGACCAGAAGTTTTCAATACTGCTAAAACTTCATCATCTTCTTTTAAAGCGAAAGCTATTTTACCATTAGATCGGATATTAGCATATTCTTGAATAAGGTTTCTTTTAATAAATCCTTTTTTAGTCACTAATACCAAATAATCCTTATTATTAGTAAATTCTGTTACACTTGTTAAAGTAGTTAAAAATTCGCCTTTAGCCATAGGAATTAAATTAACCAAAGGGATACCTTTAGCATGACGAGAATAAGAAGCTATTTCATAACCTTTAATCTGATATACTTTACCTTTATTAGTGAAAAACAATTGATAATCATGTGTAGAAGTTATAGCAAAATGCTCTACAAAATCATTTTGATTCATAGTAATTCCTATAACACCCTTACCACCTTTATTTTGTTTTTTATAAGTATCCAAACTTAAACGTTTAATATATCCTTTATGAGTAATAGTAATTAAAATCTTTTCTTTTTCGATTAATGATGCTTCATCTATATCTAAATTATGATTTTCTGTATTAATAATAGTTCTACGCGGATCTTGAAAAATTTTTTGTAAATTTAATAAATCTTGTTTTAAAATTTGTTCTTTTAAAGAAATAGAATTAATAATATTTTCGCATTCTGTAATTTTTAATGATAATTCTGTGTTTTCTTGTTTAATTTTCTCTATTTCTAAATTAGTAATTCTTTGTAAACTCATTTCTAAAATAACTTTACTTTGTGGTTCATCCAATTGATATTTTTCCATTAATTGAATTTGTGCTGATTTGGCATTAGATGAAGCTTTAATCAATTCAACTACTTGATCAATATCATTTAAAGCAATAATTAAAGCTTTTACTAAATGTTGTTTTTTAAGAGCTTTAGATAATTCAAATTGTTTTTGACGTTGAATAACATTAATACGAAAATCAAAAAACTCTTTTAACATTTGTTTTAAATTAACTATTTTAGGAACACCTTTTACCAAAGCAATCATATTAAAATTAAAGGAAACTTGTACTTGAGAATTTTTATATAAATTATTCAGAACTACATGAGGATTAATATCTCTTTTCAAATCAATAACAAGTTTAATACCTTTACGATTAGATTCATCCCTTAAATCTGTAATTCCATCTATAATTTTTTCTTTAGCCAATAAAACAATAGATTCAATTAAACTACTTTTTTTAATTTGAAAAGGTATTTCATTAATAATAATAGAATTTTTATTTTTATCATTTTGAATTATTTGAGTTTTAGATCTAATAAAAATACGCCCTTTACCAGTATCATAAATATGTTTTAAATTATCAGCACCTAAAATTTCACCTCCTGTAGGGAAATCCGGTCCTTTTATATATTTCATTAATTCCTTTACTTCTATATCCTTGTTATTAATAAAAGCAATTAAAGCATTAACAACTTCTTTAAAATTATGAGGTGGTATATTAGTAGCCATGCCCACAGCAATACCAGTAGAACCATTCACTAAAAGATTAGGAAATAGAGTTGGTAAAACAGTAGGTTCTTTTTCGTTACCATCATAAGTATCAATAAAATCCACAGTTTCTTGTTCGATATTACGAATTAATTCTATAGCTATCTTAGACATTCTAGCTTCTGTATAACGCATAGCTGCTGCTGAATCCCCATCAATAGAACCAAAATTACCATGACCTTTAATTAAAGGATAACGATAATTAAAATCCTGCGCCATACGAACCATAGCTTCATAAATACTATTATCTCCATGAGGATGACATCGACCCATAACGGCTCCCACTACAGCAGCAGACTTTTTAAAACGTTCTTGATTAGCTAATCCTAAATCGTTCATTATATACAAAATTCTTCTTTGTACCGGTTTCATACCATCTCTAATATCAGGAAGAGCTCTTCTAACGATAACACTCATAGCATAACTTAAAAAAGATTTTTTCACTTCTTCATTTATATCTACTATTTCAACACGATTAAGATTAATTTTAGAATCTAAAGGGTTATATTCTTCATTTAAATGATCATTTTTTTTTATTTTTTTTAATATCATATTTTACGCCTTTTTTATTAATAATTGATTTGTTTTTTTATTTATTATTTGAAATCACTAGTAAATCTAATAATTATAAATATTAAATTAAATATCTATATCAGCATAAGTAGCATTTTCTTGAATAAAAATTTTCCTATCGCTAACCTCTTCGCCCATTAACATAGTAAAAATTCTATCAGCTTCTACCGCATCTTCTAATTTAACCTGTAATAAAGTTCTAGTTGCGGGATCCATAGTAGTTTCCCAAAGCTGTTCTGCATTCATCTCCCCTAATCCTTTATATCTTTGGACAACAATTCTTTGAGAATCATTTTTGCGATTTATAAAATTTTTTAATTCTTGTTCTGTATAAAAATAAAAAATTTTTTTATTATTTTGTACCTTATATAAAGGAGGTTGAGCAAAATAAATATAATTATTTTCAATCAAAGGTCTGAATTGTCTAAACAAGAAAGTTAATAATAAAGTTCTTATATGAGCGCCATCAACATCAGCATCTGTCATAATAATAATTTTATGATAACGTGCTTTAGAAATATTAAATTCCTTGTCAAAACCTGTACCAAAAGATTGAATTAAAGAGAGAATTTCATTATTAACTAAAATTTTATTTAATCGAGCTTTTTCGACATTAATAATTTTACCTCTTAAAGGCAAAATCGCTTGAAAAGCAGAATCTCTACCTTGTTTAGCAGAGCCACCTGCAGAATCACCTTCAACAATATATAATTCCGCCAAAGCAGGATTTTTAGTGCGACAATCAGCTAATTTTGAAGCAAAACTTAAATTATCTAAAGGAGATTTTTTTCTAGTAATTTCACGAGCTTTTTTAGCTGCTACTCTGGCTTTAGCTGCTAACAAACATTTATCAATAATTTTTTTAGCTTCTTGCGGGTTCTCTAATAAATAATTTTCCAAAGCCAGACCAAATTTTTTAGAAACAAATTGTCTTATATCATAATTACCTAATCTAGCTTTGGTTTGACCTTCAAATAAAGGATCATAATGTTTTAAAGCGATAATAGCCGTAATTCCTTCTAAAGTATCTTCGCCAATAAAACTAAAATCTTTTTTTAATAAGTTTTTATCTTTAGCATATTTAGATAAAACTCTATTTAAAGCCATTTTAAAACCTTCCTCATGAGTTCCACCTTCATGCGTAGGTATATTATTTACAAAAGAATAAATATTAGAAATATAATTTTCATTATATTGAAAAGCAATTTCTAAAAAAATATTATTTTCCGAACTTTCTTGATAAAAAGGTTGATTTAAAACTTTTTTATTTTCGTTTAAATATTGAAGATATTCTTGAATACCGCCTCTTGAATAAAAATTAATAATTTGAGAAGGTTGAAAGCGCAAATCTTCTAGAATTAATTTAACATTTTTATTTAAAAAAGATAATTGTTGTATTCTTTTTTTTAAAACATCTAAATTATAAGGAGTATTTTTAAGATCTTGAAAAATAGTTTCATCAGGTAAAAATGTAATAGTAGTTCCTTTTTTATTAGTATCTCCCACAATTTTTAAAGATGAAGTAGGGACACCTTTTTCATACTTTTGATAATATATTTTACCATTCAAAAAAATTTCAACAATAAACCAATTAGACAAAGCATTCACTACAGAAGCGCCTACGCCATGTTGACCACCCGAATAACTGTAATTTTTAGAATCTGGAGTATTTTTAAATTTTCCGCCAGCATGTAAAGTAGTTAGAATAGTTTCTACGGCTGATTTGTTAGTTTTAGGATGAATGTCGACAGGAATACCCCTACCATTATCAGAAACACTAACTACATTATTCGGAAAAATTTTTAAAATAATTTCTGTAGCATATCCTGCTAAAGCTTCATCTATAGAATTATCTATAATTTCCCAAATTAAATGATATGCTCCTTTCATAGTAACGGAATCAATATACATCCCTGGCTTTTTACGCACAGCTTCTAAACCTTCTAAAATTTCAATACTAGAAGCGCTATATTCATTTATATTTTCTTTATTTTTTTTACCATTTTTGCTCATTTTATGAAATTTAATTTTCTCCCTATTTATATTCATTTAATCCAATTAAAAAATATATTTAAAATTTATAGTTTTTATTTTTTGATCTCGTAAAAAATAATTTAAATTAAAATTTTTTTAATACCAAATTATTTTATTAATTACTTTCCAAATTTTTAAATTAAAAAATGTGTTAATAATTATAACACATAACAATTAAAACTTATTACAGCAGATATTTTTAGAAACTATAAAAAATATTTCACGATATAATCTTTTTTAAAAAATTTAATATTTTACATTTATTTATTTTTCATACTTCAAATACAAAAACTAATCATTAATTATAAATTATAATTTTAAAACATAAAATTTAAATTAATATCAATAATATAAATTAAAATTTAAAATATAAATTAAAATTTAATTTAAAAATTAAATTTAATTTAAAGAACATAATTTATCTTTTGTATCAAAATATCCTAAAATATTGAAACATTAATCGAAAAATGTTAAAATATTGATATAAAATTTATGATTTTTTAAATAAAAAACATATAATTTTTGCATTTTATTTAAATAATTGAGGGAGAAAAATGCTTAAAAAAATCCAATTAAAATTCATTATATTTTTGTTGTTAAATCTTGTAATAGTTAATTTTTTCGGTTTATTTATAAATAAACAAGGTAATTTATCTAATTCTAAATTAAGTAATGTAAAAGCTTTTTTTGATATTAATTGGAATTTTTTTTCTAAACCAAAAACAATAACAAAATATCCAAAATTAATAACAGAACAAAGTTTACAAAAAAAAATAACTGAATACGAACAACATATTCAAAATCTAACTCAAACAATAAATGATATTTGTAATAAAACTCATTTATTTCTAGTCCAGATCAAATTACAAGAAATAAAAAATCAGATGACAGATTTAAATAATAAAAAAACAAAACTTTCATTAACAACCAGTAATTATTCGATTATTCTAGATAAAATAAATATAGATTTAGAAAATCTTAAGAACAGAATAAGTCTAATACAATCCCAAGAAAATTCAAATAATCCAAAAAACTCTGATTCTTCCGAAAAAGAATTTTTTATAAATACACAAAATAGATAATAAATAACCCTATTATCAAAAACCATTAACTATAAATATCTCATTATTAATTTAAAAAATAGTATCTTATAATTTATACAAAATAATTTTAATTAAACATATTTTTAATACTTAACGTTACAAAATAATAAAATTTCAATAAATTTCTTCATTATTTTGGAAATTAACGCAATTAAATGATAAAAATAAATTCGAGATAACATTGTTAAAAACAATGATTATACAGAAGGTTGTGTCAATAATTTGATAATAAATATGATGATAAATATTAAAGAATGGTTAAATCGTTTTCCTTTTGAAAATTATTGGTGGATATATTTTTTAAGCATTTTTATGTTTTCAGAAATTATTAAAATAGTACTTAAAAAAATTTTAACTTTTCTATATCGTATTTTATTGTTAAATTTCAATTTTATTTTTAATATTCAAGAATATAAAAATAAAGATAATCAAAATTATGAATTAAATTCAAAAACAGAAATTCCTCAATTTTCTATACAAAATCCATTACCAAATGAATTATATCAAGATAAAAATTTAACCTTAATAGAATTAAAAATGCTAGAAATTAATCGAAAAGAAAACGAAAACAAAAATAAAGAACAAGCTTTTCGTCTTGAATTAAATCAATATAAAATGGAAACAAAAATAGAATTACAACAACAAAAAAACTACTTCGAACAAGAAATGCTTAAACAACAGATAAAAAATTTGGAAACAGAATTATTAAAAATTAATACAAAATCAAAAATTTATCATGAAAATTCATCAATACAAAAAGATTTAAAAAATAATAATTCAGAAAATAATAAAAATTTATCTCCAAATATATTAAAAAATATAGACTTAAAATTTATTGACGAGGCGCTTAAAAAACAAATACCCGAAAGCTTAAAAAAAATTTTTGACCAAATGGAAAATTTTGCCGAAATACAATTATTTATGTTAAATAATATGCCTATAGAAAATCGTAATAATTTTTACAATGTATCTCATTCTTATTATGACTCGAAAAATAAAGCTTTATATATAGATCCCAAAGATTTAATATTTGTTAAATCATTATTAATAGAAAAACAAAAACAGTTTAAACAAATAAAACAATAATTTTAAATTTATTTAAATTTATTTATTTTAATAAACATTAAATATATTTTTTTATTTATAATTCATGTATAATATGTAATGTTATTAACTTTTTTAATAATGAAAATTTTAATAATTTTTGTGGCGGTTGTGGCGAAATGGTTAACGCATCGGCTTGTGGCGCCGACATTCGTGGGTTCGATCCCCATCATCCGCCCCAAATTTGTTTAAATTCTAAGTTAATCAACAAATTAATCAAAATAATTTTGATTTTTTTACATAGAAGGCCCATAGCCAAGCGGTAAGGCAACGGACTTTGACTCCGTCATTCGTTGGTTCAAATCCAGCTGGGCCTGCCATAATTTTTACTTTTAATATTTTTTAATAATTAAGTTTATAAAAAAAAATTTTTTATAAAAATAAATTGCAATGTTGCGGGTGTGGCGAAATTGGTAAACGCACTAGACTTAGGAGGGCGCTAGTTCGAGCATAAATTAAAGAGGTTTTTTTAGGCCCCTCACTTTTAATGGTAATAAAAGTACTTCGATGAATTAACCTGAATTCGAAAGAATGAAAGGGAAAATAGCATATTCATAAATGTTTAGTATATAAAAAATAAAATCGTTAATTTTAATATTTATTAAAAAATATACACTAAACATAAGAAGAAGATAAAATAAGGTTGAATATTTAAGTGAAGAGCAAAGAATGGTGGTTTAGTTCTAAAGCTTTAGGGAAGGTTAAACGATATATTCCAAAATACCTAAATAGATAATTAGATAATTACTCTCAAGATCCTAAAGTAATTATAATTACCAATAAAGAATAAAATATTTATTCAATTATCTACATCAAGGTAAATTTAATGATTTTACCTATTATAAGACTCCAACCGATATTTATCATTAGCCTATAATTTATAGCTACCTAGGAAAACCTAAAATTATTTTTTATTTTTTTATAAAATAATTAAGGTTGCAGAGCTAACATAGTAGTCGGAGATTTTCGGTCCTCTCAGGGAGAATAGGAAAACTATTTACAAGGCGAAGGGAAGCAGGAAGATTAAAAAATAATAAATATTTTTTTATCACTTTTTAAATGATAATTTTTATTTTGTTATAAAACAATTTATAAATGCGCAATATAAATTAAATAAAAAAATATGTTTTTTAATCTAAACAAATAAAAAAATTTATTATGTTGAATTCGGAAAGCCGGATGCATGGAAACATGCCTGTCCGGTTTGGATGGGGGCTAACCAAATATAATAAAGGTTTTCTATCCATATTCTAGCGCTTAAGCTTGCAGGTTCGAGTCCTGTCACCCGTACCAAATATTTTATTTAGGGATATGATGTTAATGGTAGCATAATGGTCTCCAAAACCATGAGTTCGGGTTCGAATCCTGATATCCCTGCCAAATTAAATAGCAAAATATTGAAAAAAATAATCTTAAAAAATAATCTAATTTAAATAAAAAAAAGAAGGCGTATATATCCTTCTTTCTTTTATTTAAATTAACAGTTATTTGGGAATTTTCAAATTTATGAAAAATTAAAAATTATAATCTCATAAGATAATTGGGGGAAAAATCAAAAAATAAAATCTTCATCTTTTAAACTTTCACTTTTCATTTTTTGATAACCGTTACCTTTCATAGAAAAATAATCCATTGTTTTAGTTTCTGTATTCAATCCGTTTAAAATAACAGGATTAATATCTTCATAAGGAAAAATTTGTTCTAAACCTAAATTTAATAAAGCTTTATTAGCGTTATAACGAACAAATTTATTAACATCATCTACTAAAGTTTTTGCTTGATAAAGTTCGGAAGTTAACAATATTTGTTCTTGATATAATTGAAATAAAAACTTTTCTAACCAATTATATAAACTTTTTTTTTGCTCTACATTAAAAGTAGAATATAAATGTTTAGCTAATCTTCCGGTATAAACTCCATGAACACTTTCATCACGAATAATCAAATTAATGATCTCTCCAGCTTGCATTAATTTACCTTGGCCATAAAAATATAAAGGATAATAAAAACCACTATAAAACAACCAAGTCTCTAAAAATACTGAAGCTACAAGAGCTTTCCATTTTATTTCGCAAAATTCATAACTATTTAAATAAACAGAATTATTCTTATTAATAACTATTTTTTGATCTAACATTTCATAAACATTAATAATTAAATTTAAAATATTCTGTAAATTTTTTTGTTTCATACCCCAAGAAAATAAATCATCAATTTCATTTTTATTCAAAAAAGTCATAAAAATATTAGAATAACTTTTAGCATGAACAGCATTTTCCATAGCTCCCATAAAACTAAGAGTAGCTTTTTTTTGATGCTCTTCGGGTAAACAAGATCTAACCAAAACAGGCATACCTATATCTCCTTGATAAGTATCTAAAAAAGTTAAAACTAACAAATTACGAGAATAAGTTTTTTGTTCTTCATGAGATAAAGTGTTCCAAATATGCAAATCACTTTGTAAACTAATATCTTCTGGACGCCAAAATTGACTTAGATTTTGTTCATAAAAATGATGTGTAAATTCATCATCTAAATTATTCCAATTAGCACCTTGATAAATTATTTTTTTGAAATTCATATATTAAACTCATTCCTATCTTTTTTTAAAATTATTAAAATTTAAAAAAATTTTAAAAAAACTAATTAATTTTATATATATTGTATAATTAAAATTTAACAATTCTTCATAAATATTTTTAATAAAAAAACTTTATTTTTCTTTGTTAACATTTAAATTATAATATTGACGAATAGTTAATTCTAATTTATTTGCAATATCTGAATTTTTCATTAAAAATTCTCGAGCCTTTTCTCTACCTTGGCCAATTTGTTTTTCATTATAGCTATACCACATACCATTTTTTTTAATTAAATTTAAACTTACTGCTAAATCTAAAATTTCACTAATTTTAGAAATACCTTTGCCATATAAAATATCAAAACTAACAGTTTTATAAGGAGGACAAACTTTAGATTTAACAATACGAACATTAGTTTTTACTCCAATAACTTGATCATTATCTTTAATTAATTCTGAGGTTTTTCGGACATCTAATCTAACAGATGTAAAAAATTTTAAGCCTTTTCCTCCGGGAGTAACTTCATTGTTGCCAAAAGTAATTCCTACTTTTTCTCTTAACTGATTAATATAAAGCAAAATAGAATTTGATTTAGAAACAATATAACTTTGTTTTCTTAAAGCTTGATTCATCATTCGAGCATGTATACCTACATAAGAATCGCCAACCTCGCCATTTATTTCTGCTAAAGGAGCTAAAGCGGCTACAGAATCTACTACTATCAAATCAACAACATTATTTTGTATTAAAAAATTGGCAATATTTAAAGCATTTTCTCCGGAATCAGGTTGAGATATTAACATTTTATCTACATCCACTCCTATATTTTTAGCATAATTAATATCTAAAGAATTCTCAGCATCTATAAAAGCAACAAGACCTCCAGATTTTTGAGCTTCTGCTATCGCATGCAAAGCTAAAGTAGTTTTACCAGCACTTTCAGGTCCAAAAATTTCTACAATCCTACCCTTCGGTAAACCTCCAATAGATAAAGCTATATCCAATCCTAAAGAACCAGTCGAAATAGATTCTATAGGCTCTACTTTATCAGAATTCATCTGCATAATGCTGCCTTTTCCGAAAATTTTTTCTATTTCGCTAATAGTTTGCGTTAAAGGAGGTTTTTTTAATATTTCTTTATTCATTTACTAAACACCTCTTATATAATTTTACTAAAATTCATCATAATTATAAAAAAAGATAAATTTTTAATAATTTAAAAATAAATTAACTTCAAATTTTTTAAGATATAATCTATACCAGAAATCACAATTATAAAAATATTCAATATTAAAATAAAATTAATAATAAAATACATTTTTAAATTATATTCCGGAAATAATTGAGAAAAAAAACGTTCTAATTGAGCAGATAAAAGCATTATAATAATTGAAACAAAATTCAAAAAAGTTTTTAATTTACCACCAAAAGAAGAACTAATAATATGTTTTTTTTCAAAAGCTAATAATCGAATACCCATCACGATAAAATCTCTTATAATAGTAACTATCAAAAAACTTACAACATAATTAACAATTTTATCATTATCTTGATGCAATAAATGATTATTTTGACATAAAATCAGTAAATAAAATGAAGAAATAATAACTAATAATTTATCAGCTATAGGATCAAAAAATTTACCAAAAACAGTTGTTTGAAAAAATTTCCTTGCAATAAATCCATCTAAATAATCAGTTATAGATGCTACTATAAAAATAATATTAAAATAATTTTTAAAAATTTCTATTTCATGTTTTAATAATTTTAAATATAAAAAAGGTAACATACAAAAAACTAAAAAAATACGAAATATCGTTAATAAATTAGCTGTTTTTTTAATTATATTTTTCATATTATAATCATCTTTCTAAAAATACAAAATAAATAATTCCAAAATAAATATTTTATCATCAATTATATTTTATATCTTTGAACTATTTATTCCCATTAATAATAAAAATTTATTATATTTATCATAATATTTGGTATTTTTATATGGATTTTTTATCAAAAACACATTTATTTCTCCTTTCGAATATGAATTAAAAATTAAAAATTTCATTTTAATCAAAAATTACATTATAATGGCATAGTTTTGTTGAAGATAATTATTAATAATATTTTTTATATATTTTAATTAAAATTGGAAAAAATATTATAATTTTGTTTATTAATAAAAAATTTAATTTTCATTATTAAATTTAAGAACATTTCATTTTCAATTTTTATATAGAATATAACATAATGAAAAATTTAAAAAATAATTATTCTAAATATCAAAAAAAATTTAAATATTAAAAATAAACTTATATAAATTCCGCAATTTATTAATAATAACTTTTATTTTAACAAATTAATCTTATACTTTGTAATCTTTTAATATAAAAAAATTTAACTTAATAAACATTATTAATAACTAAATTAACTAATAATTAAAATTATATAATTTATTAAAATAAAACAATATAAATAAAAAATTGTTATGTTAACCAATAATTCAAATTTAAAAATAAATTTTAAAAAAATTTTATATAATTTAATTTTATCCGAATATAATCAAACATAATTTTTTCAAATATATTTAGAAAAATTCTACTCCATAACATATTTTAATGATCTTTATTATGTTTTTGTAAAACAACTTCAAGAATACCTAATATTTATTATTATATTATTTTTTGTTATAATTAGATTGCGTTTGTTTAAAATTTAAATTCACTTTTTTAATTTAGGATTGTGTATGGTTTATTATCGCAAAGTAAGATTTTATTAGATTTCTATAAATCATTAGAAAGTGAGATCAACTAAAACACATGAATTTCACCAGTGACAAAAATATATTATACAAAATATTATTATTTTTTATCATTTTCTTAATTTTATTGGGTCAAATTTTTTTTATTATGAATGTATTAGCTCATAATGAAGAAATAGAAGAGGAACACGAGAAATTATCTCAAACTCATAAACAACTATTAGAAAATTATAATAAAATTCAAAATAATAATAAAATAAAAATTGAACCTATTTTGGACAAAAACAATAATATTAATTCAAATAAAAATTCTTTAAAACCTATATTAAATTCTTTACAAGAAAGTATAGAATTACAAAAAAAGTTTTTTCAACCCAAAACAAATTCCTTTGATTTTGCTTTAAAAAAATTAACTGATGAAGCTGCACAAAGTATTATAGTTTTTAAAAATAATAAAGAAGAAAAAATCGATCATATTAAATATTTTAATAAATTTGGAGAATTAATAAGCAAAATTTTTTTAAACAATGAAAATAATTATTATAAACAAATAGAAGAATATCAAAATAATCAATTATTCAAAAAAACAGTTTTTGCTGATGATTATCAATCGGAATTAATTTCCTTTTATAAAAATAATAAAATTAAAACTGAAATATTAAATGTATATAACGAAAATACTAAAAATTTCATAACACATAACATTGCAGAATTTGATGATGAAGAAAAATTAATAACAACGAGTTTTTATCAGAAAAATGCTCCTTATAAAATAGACCAAAAAATTTATTGGGATAATAAACAAAATCCGATAAAAATCGAAAATTTTAAATATATTGGTGATAGATTAAATGCTATAGAGGAATTTAATGCAAATCAACAAATTACTAAAGTAACCATTTTCAATCCAAATCAACAAATATCTTCTATTAAAGAATTTAAGTACATCACTAATGAAGTTTTAATCGAAACTAAATTTTTCGATAGCAACAATAAATTAACTGAAACAAAATTTGATGTTAAAACTAATAAAAATACCATATCCGAACCTGATTTAATAGATACAAGATTCCGTATTATGTAAATATATTTCCAAAAATCATTATAAAAAATTAATTTTTAATCATTAATTAAAATTTAATTTATAAAATAAAAAATTAAAATCATTCTAAAAGTACCAAAATTTTCCTCATAAATGTTTTTAATTGAAAAAATTTCTCCAAATATAAGATATTAATATATAAATTTATAAAATAAATTAGAAAAAATTATAAATGTAATTTCAGTAATAATCGAATTTAGCAAAAAATGATATTAATAATCGGATAATAAAAACTTAATTATCTAATCAACATATAACGATATATTAAATATGCATATTTTAAAAATATGCATATTTTTTTTAATCTTAGTAATATTTTTTAAAATTAAAATACCTTTAACTTAAAAAAATATCAATCAAAAAACGAACTAATAAATTGCAATATTGAATACGGATAATGGATAAAAAATATGTTAGATATTATAAAAAAAATAAAACAATTAACTAAAAAAATAAATCAGGCGAATTATGAATATTTTAATTTAAATCAATCTTCTTTAAGCGATCAACAATATGATGCATTATTACAGGAATTGATATATCTAGAACAGAATTATCCGCAATATAAATTAAAAAATAGTCCGACTGATAAAGTAGGTAGTTCTTTGGATGATAACGAAATAGCTAAAATAACTCATAGTAAACCTATGTTATCTTTAGACAATGCCTTTGACATTGCAAAAGTAAAAAAATTTTATACAAAAATAATGGAAAAATATCCTCATTGTAATTTTATTACAGAATTAAAAATAGATGGTATAGCTATTAATTTAAAATATGAACAAGGAATTTTAATGCAAGCTACTACGAGAGGAAACGGCTTAGTAGGAGAAGTAGTAACCCATAATATTAAAAATATCAAAGATATTCCCTTAAAACTTTTACAACCAATAGATTTAGAAGTAAGAGGAGAAGTTTTTTTTAATTATGAAAATTTTAAAAAATTAAACGAAACACATAACAAAGAACAAAAAAAATCTTTTGCTAATCCACGTAATGCCGCGTCTGGAACCATTAGATTATTAAATCCTAATATTGTCACTTCTAGAAATTTATCTTCTTTTTTATATAGTATCGTAAAAACTTCGTTAATTGTTCATACTCAAAAAGAAGCTTTAGAATTATTAAAAAAATTAGGTTTCTCTGTAAATCCATATTATCATATAATTAATTCTTGGTCTGATTTAATTAACTTTATAGATTATTATATAGATTTAAAAAACTCTTTAAATTATGATGTAGATGGTATTGTTATAAAATTAAACCAACTCGATTTATATCAGAAAATAGGTTATACAAATAAATTCCCTAAATACGCTCTTGCTTATAAATTTAATTCCATTACAGGCGAAACTATAATCAAAAATATTTTATTTTATGTAGGCCGAACTGGCATAATTAATCCTGTAGCAGATCTTGAACCTATTATTCTTGATGGTAGTAAAATATCACGTGTGACCTTGCATAATTATAATTATATTCAAAATAAAGATATTCGTATTAATGATAGCGTAATTATTGTAAAGTCAGGATCAATTATTCCTAGAATTATTAAAGTCATTATTGATAAAAGAGTTGCTTCTGCGAAACCTTTTGTAATGATTACAAAATGTCCTTCTTGTGATTCATTATTAAAAAAAGAAAATAATGGAATTAATTATTTTTGTATTAATTCCGAATGTAATGAAAAAAAAATACAAAAAATAATTCATTTCGCATCTAAAGAAGCTATGGATATCCATATTTTAGGTTCACAAACATTAACTATTTTATTTAAAAAAAAAATTATCAACAAAATTTCGGATTTATATATTCTTAAAGAAAAAAAACAACAATTACTAAAATTACCTTTTTTTGGAATTAAAAAAATTAACAATATTTTAGAAGCCATAGAAAAAAGCAAACAAAAACCCTTTGATCGCGTTCTATTCGGATTAGGAATAAAACATGTAGGTAGTAAAATCGCTCAAATTTTAACTAATAAATTTTATAATATATATAATTTAAAAAAAGCTAAAATAGAACAACTAACTAAAATACAAGAAATAGGACAAGAAATAGCTCATAGTATACATAATTTTTTTAATGATGAAAAAAATATTCAAGAAATTATTCAATTAGAAAAACATCAATTAAATTTTTCTACTCAAAATATTATTAATAATGTTGATGATAATTTTTTTAAAAACAAAAAAATTATTATTACAGGAACATTGTCGCAATATACACGTTCACAAATAATTCAAAATTTATCAAAATTAGGAGCTTTAATAGTGAATAATATATCTAAAAAAACTAATTATTTAATCTGTGGGTCAAATTACAGCGAAAAAAAACTTGAAAAAGCTAAAAACATAAACATTACTATTATTCAAGAATTAGAATTGTATAAACTTTTATCACAAACTAAAAATAAAATATAAAAAGGTAATAATTATCAAAAATGAAAAATATCGGTATCGATTTAATTGAAATTAATAAAATTATTAAAATAGGATTAACCCCAATATCTAATCGTATTTTATCTATTTCAGAATATCAAATTTATAAAAAAATAAATTCTTTAAAAAGTAAAAGTTTTTTTTTAGCAGGAAGATGGGCCGCTAAAGAAGCAATATTTAAAACTTATCAAAAAGGTAATTTAACCAATAATTATTGCGATTGGTCTATATTAAACGACGATAAAGGAGCTCCTTATATAATAGATAAATATAATAATCAATTTATGATATCTATTACTCATACTGAAAAATACGCTTTAGCTTTAGTTATTATGTTATAATCTTGAATTAATTTTGATAAATATTAATTTCTTTGAATTATTTATCGCGAATATAGTTGTAATATATTGAAAATTACTACTGTTTTTTAATTATCTTTTTAATAAATAATTTTCCATAATTAACTTCTAACATGAATTCATTTTGAGTACTAATTAACAAATAAAGATCAACTGAATTGTTGATCTTTATTTTCAAAATCTCAATTATTTAAAAATTAATTTAATAACTATTTAATTAAATATTTATATATTAATTCATCAAAATTAAACTAAAAATAATCTGTAAAATACAATTTTATTTTTTAAAATAATCCCACATTAAACAAAATAGCATTCACAAATAAAAAGATTCAAAAATGATATTAAAACTAATTATTATTTAATAAAAAATAGAAAAACTTAATAATAAGTAATTATTTTTGTAAATTTTTTTTCAATTTACCACCATAAATATTTAAATTCATATCAGGCGTTCCTAGATTTTTTGGTTGTAACAAACTAACTAACATATGAGTGGAATCGGATATATTTATTTTCTGGATTAAACGAGAAAATAATTGGGAAGATAGTTGATTTTGTTCTAATGAAAAAATTTCTACTCGATTATCTACCTTATTATAATGTAAAGCAAAACCTAATGTTTTTTCAAGATTATTATTTTTTATATATAAACGGATGTTTTGATCAATATTACAAGTAGCATCGTGATTTTGTTTAAACATTTCATAACTTTCTATTGTTCCCGGAATCAAAAAATTACAAATTAATTTGCTCGTAACATATTTCGCTGTTTTATTAATGCCAATTTTTAAAATTTTCAAGTTTATTTGATTTTTAACTTTTTGAATTATTTGTGTTCTAATACGTTTTTTAAGAAAATCATTTTCAAGAATTTTTTGATAAAAATTTTGAAGATTAAGACCTAATTCAGCCATTTCTATCTCGGATGCTTCATTAAAAAATATATCTTCATAAGGTATTTTATCTACCTCGTTTTGAAAAAAATTCTCTAATAAATCATAACTCATAGAAAATAAAGAATTCGACATCTCACAATTGCAAAAAGTTATATCAACATAAGAAATTTCCTTTAAATAATCAGGATCAAAAAAAAATATACCTTTTTCTGGATAATATTGAATAAAATATTTAACAAATTGATTAATAAAAGCAATTTGATCATCCGAATCATTAATATATTTATCACCAGTTACTTCTTGTACTGTATCTAAAACTTTAAATATTCTATTAAAAGGGAATAATAAATTACTCACTAAAACAGTAGTATTTTTTATAATTTGTTTAGTATTAGCAAATTCTTGATAAGTTTTACAAGGCATTCTTTTGAAAGGAAAAAGATTATAAAACACATAAGCTTTGTCAGAAAACATATGACCTTTTTCATGGCGCCAATAAATAGCGTTATGTTTTGTATTATAATCTTTTTCATAATTAGCAATATCAAAAGCATATAATTTTGAAAAATTATTATTCAATAACCAAACTAATTGAATTAGAAATAAAAATATTAAAAATTTATTTAATTTTAATAATTTCATATTTTTATAATCTCCATAACTTGGATTTTAAATTTAAAAAATTTTAATATTATGTATCCAAATTACAATAAATAACTAGAAATGTTAAAATTAATATCTGTTTAATTTATATTAATAAATTTTTAAGATAATTTAATTTTCTTTTGAGTTTTTGGATAGCATTTTTACGTATTTTTTGAACTTCTTTAGGATTTATGTTTAAAGAAAAAGCTATTTCTCGATAAGAAATTTTTTTATGACATGAAAAATCATTAAAGAAACCAAAACTTAAACTAATAATTTTAAATTCTGATGAATTTAAAGTTTTTCTTATTTTTTTAATCCAAAATTCATAATATGTTTGTTTTAACCAATTTTGATGAGGATTTAAAGAATAATTAGCTAAAGAATAATAAATAGTTTCTTGGAAATTAGTATTAATTATAAAATAATTTTTTTGAGGAACAATCGGAATATGACTATTTCGAATTAATTCACGAATAACAAATTTAATAGTTGGTCTAGCATAAGCTATAAAATCATAACCTTGATCTTGATAATAACCTAAAGCGCGAATTAAACCTAAAAAGCCTTCTTGAATTAAATCTGATTTATTCAAAATAGACGGATAATATTTAAATTGATTAACAATTTTGTAAACCAAAGGCGCATGAACTTCAATCAATTTGTTTCTAATAGATAAATTATTTTTATCTTTTAAAAAGAGCGAAAATAATCTTTTTCTTGGCATATAATTCCTTTCTAAAACGTTCTTTAAGTTAATAATTAATAAAACAAATCTTGAAAAGAGATTTTGTAAATTAACAATGTCTTTTTAATAATTCAAGATTTTTATTATGTAATAAAAATATTTACCAAATAAACAAACTTAAATTAAAATTATCTTCTTATAAATTATCCAATTTGTTTTTTTTAATAATAAGAATATGCGAACATATAACTTATCAAAATTTATATTTATATTTTTGGTATATATAAAACATTTAAAATTAAATTTCATTTGTTCTTTATTTAGTTAGGTAAAAAAGTTTAAAATTTCTTATTAAAATAAAAAACAATATTTTAAAAATAAATATCGATGTAATTACAAAGTTAAAATAATAATTTATTAAAAATTTATTATTTATATAAAAATTAAATAAATAATTAATACTATAAAAAATTATTAATAAATTATTATTTTGGCATAAATAAATTATTAAACTTTTGAAAAAACATTTTAATCAAATATAACTAACATATTCCACTGAAATAACATATTACTAACCATTTTATATGTTATAATTAAGTTAGATATTTTATATTTAGAATATTTTCTATTCATAAAATATCTTAATATTTTCCTTCAAAAGGAAATAAATGATAATTGAAAATAGAAATTTGAAAATTTGAAAAAAATTAAACATTATAAATTCACAAAATAATTAAAATTTATCTAACAAAAATATTTAAAAAAATATTATTTACTAAATAAAAATATATTTATTACATATTTTTAAAAATAAAAAAGAAAAGAGAATTAATAACTAATATAAAAATTTTTAATAAAAATAAAAAAAATATTTTATTATTTCAATATTTAATTCTGATCTTATTTTTTCTTAAATGTTTTTTTATGAATACGATTGTGGCTCAGATTTCTGATGATAATAATCAAAAAATAATAGATTTAAAAAATAAAATTTTTCAATATCGAATTATTTTAGATACAGAATTAAATCAAACACAAAAATTCAATAAAGAATTAGATATATTATCATCAGACGAAAAAGAAAAATTACAGATTTTTTTAAATGATATCGAAACACAACAAAAAACATATATTACAGAACTTAATAATTTTCAAATAAATAATCCTCAAGATAATAAAGAAGTAATTTTGTTAAAAATTTTAGAAAAACAAGAAAAATCTTATATAGAATTAGGGCGCAAAAGATGCTCATA
>NZ_MWKN01000049.1 GCF_002009625.1 Candidatus Phytoplasma citri | reverse complement strand
GGAAAGCGGTGTGCTTGGAAACTTGCTCGCACCGTTTGGACGGGGGCTGATTGTAAATAAAACAGCAAAGATAAATCGCTGCATAAAACGCAATTAGTCTATCTGTATATTAAAAAAAATGGAATTAAAAATGAAAATTATTTATAATAAAATATGTTTAAAATCGATACAAACTAAAATGGCTGGTATTTTTTTAGCCCAAAAAATTATATTTACGAATTTATATAAAAGAAAAAAAAATATTATACTTATTCAAGGATCAATGGGAATAGGTAAGACTATTTTTGTCAAAGGTTTTGCTCAGAAGTTAGGAATTTTAAGGATTAATAGTCCGAGTTTTAATTTTTTTAAAATTTATAACTTTAATAACAATAAATTATTTCATATGGATCTTTTTCGTTTTGAAAATAATAGTAAATTAGTTTTTTTATTAGAAGAAGTATTTGAATATTTAAGTACAGGGGATATTCTTTTAATAGAATCTACTTATTTAAATAATGAAATCGAAAAATTATGTGATTTCAAAATTGAAATTAAATTTTTAAAATGTAATAGTAGGTTAATCACAATAGAACAAAAAAAGTTGCAAATTAATAAAAAAAGATTATGATAAACAAAATAGAAAAAAAAATATATAATTATCCATTATTTTTTAAAGAAAATATTTTAATTATAGATACTTCAACAGATATGCAAATAGTTATTTTGACGCGTGAACAAGAGATTCTAGATATAAGTATTAATGTTAAACCTAAAAGTTTTGTATCTTGTATGATACCGTTAATTAATAAGATTTTACAAGCTAATTCTATACACTTATTTAACATAAAGAAAATTATAGTAGGTTGTGGTCCGGGTTCTTATACTGGTACTAAAATAGGGGTTTTAACTTCGAAATTATTAGCTTTAGAATTAAAAATTCCTTTATTTAAGATTAGTAGTTTATTGTTGTTATCTAGTGGTTTTGATCGAAATCGTTTGACTCCGAAAATTAAAATTAATTCAGATTATTTTTATGCTATTAGTTTCCAAAACAACAGAATTATTTTACAAGAATCAAGATATTCTTCAGATTTTCTTTTTAATTATCCGAATCATATTTTATTAAGTTCTTTAAATTATAAAATTTCTTTGTTTAAAATATTGAATTATTTGGATATTGTTGATAATCCTCATGAATTGTCTCCGAATTATTGTTGTTCTAGTTGGTTTTAAAAGATAGAAATAATTTTACTATTTATTTAATCAAATATAATAAAACATGATA
>NZ_MWKN01000048.1 GCF_002009625.1 Candidatus Phytoplasma citri | reverse complement strand
GCGGTGTGCTGGGAAACTTGCTTGTCCGGTTTGGACGGGGGCTGATTGTAAATAAAACAGCAAATACAAATCGCTGCATAAAACGCAATTAATCTATCCGTATTATTATATTAAGTTCTAAATTATTGAAAAATTTCTTTTCCGATTTTGTAATTAATCTAGACTTAGAGATATATAATAAATAATAAATTTATTATTAATTCAATTATTTATATCCCGATTTATATTATTTGTTAATAATATTTAAACAAAATATTATTATATAATTGTTGATGGTTATAAAAAATATTAATAATTAAAATATTCATAAAAAATATAAATTTTAATTCATTTAATAAAAAAATAATTAAATAATAAAAATAAACGATATATTTTAATATTCATAACAAAAAATTATTTGTTAAACTGAAAATTATATATAAAATCTGAATAAACTAAAAGATTTATATTAATTTATTCACAAATATTCTCATTCAACAATAATCAAAAAGAATTGATTACTTTGTTTTTTAATTATGAAATTTTTTTGTCATTAATAATTACTTTAAGAGTTTTATATACCTAAATAGAGATTATTTAATATAAATTTACATTACATGAAAGGCACCAAATAAGCCAAATTTCATGCTATCTAACCAATAGCCAGGGCCGATAAACTCTGAAAGGAGATGGTCGGTCCGACAAATGAAAAGATGTTGGATTATAGCAAACCATAAAAGCGGGTTGCGACGAAGTAGTTAATCAAAGAAGATATCGTCACCGAATAGTTCTAAGAATAATCCTAATAAAGCATAAGAAGAATGAGCAGATTTAATAATGACATCCTGTTTCGCAAATTACTGAAAACAAGCAGTCCATAGGTTATCAATATACGCGATATGTATTGGAGAGTTTATCGATTAATAAACCTGGAATTTCATCATTAATAAATGGTTACTTCGCCTAAAGAACCAAGATCTATATTTGAGAGTAACTTAGATAATTATAAAAGCTAGTGATTAAATTAATCAATAATGAAATAAAAGTAATTAGATCTAAGGATAAAGTGAATTTTAGTATTCAGAAGGGTAAAACTATTGACCGGTCTTCAAAATTATCGAATACATTCTTAATGTTTAACTGGGTTGCCACCAATATATAAGCAGGAACTACCCCAGAGCAAACAGAAGAGGAGCTAAATTTAAATAAATTAAAGTATCACTGAAAATACGTTCACAATCCAAATAATCTCAAACTGTTTAAAAGGGCGAATCTTCCCAAATGAAAAGAGAAAACCAGAACTTTAATCCAAGACGGAAACGTCCAAAAAGTCCTAGAATAATTGCATCGATTATCTGCTTAAGATTGATATTAAAGGTTAACTTGGCGTCATCAACTACAAGGTCCTCCAAAAACATTATATTTATATCTATCTTTATTAATAAATCGGAAACAAGTGCTCAAAACTATCCCGAAATGATTGCAAATGAACATCATGAAAAGGGGGTAAATAACAAATCAAAGTCAAGATCCCCCTAAAGAGAAATCATATCATAAAGCTATATATTTAAAGGGGGGTTTTTACAAAGAAAGTTAAAAACTAAACAGCTCGACTCTGATCTTCAATCGGAATACGTGAGATATGCCGATGATTTTATAATCGGCATTAAAGAGAAAAAAGATAAAATGAAAATAATTAAAAAATTATTTTGGAAGTGACTGATTAAAGATTTAGATTTGAAAATCAGCATAGATAAATTCAAGATTGTTATAATAAAGAAAGGTAGTAAATTTTTATTCTTTATGGTTAAAATTAATCTTACCAAAAAATACCATAATCAAAAAAACTAAAAATTCTTTAAACAGTAAACAGATAATTAAAATATATTATCGAGAAAAAACTGTCAACAAATATATTTTTAAGATTGATCATTGTAAGCGCACCAGACAAAAAATATATAATATCGAAAATCTTAAAAAATACAAAAGATCAAGAATAAACATTTAATCAGTAGCGACATAAATTTAATCCTTAAAAAGGGATAAATTAGGGGAGACGGTGTGCTGGAAAAATTATTCGCACCGTTTGGATAGGGACTGTTTGTAATATTTGATAGCTGTCAAAAAAACTCAAATAATCTATCCTTATATATTGGATAATTAATAAATCTAAAAGGAAAATTGAATATGTTTTTAGTTAATAATTTATGGAATCAATTGAAATTTTTTGGAATTTTTTTAGCTGGATTTGGTGCCGGAGGTATTACTTTTTCTCTGGTATATTTATTTTTTATTGTTAAAAATTTTAATAAAAATTTTAAAATTTCTTTTAATAAAACAGAAGATTTAGCAGAAAATGAAAAAGTCAATAAATTAATTAAAAAACATCAATTAACATTTTTAGAAAAAACTCAAGAAAATCCCCAAAAATATATAGAAATATTGTTTCAAGAAATAAAAAAATTAACTTTAGAAATAGCAACTATTTTTTATCCAAAATCGACTTCTCCTTGTTTAGAATTAAATCTTGGAGAAACTTTATTATTAATAGAATATTTACATAAAAGAATTGATATTTTATTTCAAAATAAAATTTTGTGTATTTTTAAACGTATGACTTTGAGACAAATTATGGTTTTAAAATTTAAATTAATAAATAAAAAATATTTACACAAAATTCAAAAAACTAATAAAGTAATGAATTTTTTAAGCACTTCGGTTAATCTAATTAATCCTTTTTATTGGGCTAGAAAATTATTTTTACAACGCCTTTATCATATTTTATTAGATAAAATTGGTTTAGCTATTATTTTGATATCCGGTGAAGAAGTATATAAGGTTTATAGTAAAAAAATTTTTGTTCCTGATCAAGATTTAAAATTATATCTACAAAATTTAAAACAAGAATTAGATAAAAATAATAAATAATAAAATTTAATAATTTTAATAATTATTATTTTATGAAAAAAATAAGAAGAGTAAGATAATGAGTAAATTTTATATTCAATGGTTTCCTGGTCATATGAAAAAAACCTTTAAAGAAATAAATCAATGTTTAAAAATGATTGATTTAATTTTAGTAATTTTAGATGCCAGAATACCTTATTCAAGTATTAATTGGGAATTATTGAAAACATTTAATAACAAGCCATTTTTATTATTATTAAATAAAATATCTTTAGCTGATATGTCTAAAATAAATATTTTTAAAAATTTTTTCGAAAAACATAAAATACCAGTATTATGGATTGATGCTAAATCAAAAATTAATATCCATCAAATTAAATCCTATATATATAAGATTTTAAAAATAAAAAATCCCTTTTTGGAAAATAAAATTTTAAGATTAATGATTACCGGTATTCCTAATGTGGGTAAATCAACATTAATTAATTGTTTAGCTAATAAAAAGGTTGTTAAAATTGCTAATATGCCAGGTGTCACAAAACAAATGCAATGGATTAAAATAGATCCGAGAATGAAATTATTAGATACTCCTGGAATTTTATATCATAAATTTAGCGATCCTTATGTTGGATATAATTTGGCTATTTGTGGTTGCATTAAATCCACTTTATATCCGAAATTGCCTATTGTAGAATATTTATTAACTTATCTTAAAAAAAATTATTATCAAAATTTAAAAAAATGCTTTAATTTGGATGAACAAGAATTAGAATCACCTAATTTATGGTATAAAATATCTCAAAAAAATCTTTATTTAACAAAAAATAATATTCTTGATGAAAATAAAGTTTTAGAAATGATTTTACATAAAGTTTCTAATGGTTTTATAGGTCCTGTTAATTTTGATTTAAATTTCTTTAATGTGATATAATTAATTTAAAAGTTTGACCTAAAAATAATTTATAACAGAAAAATTCGTTTTATTAATTTTTAATAATTTCTGTAAGGAGCATTTAATTGTGAAGTCAAAAGTAATTATTGTAGAATCGCCTGCCAAAGCTAAAACTATTAGTAGTTTTTTTGATCATAAAATTTTAGTTTTATCTTCAAAAGGACATATACGTAATTTATCTTTAAAAGGTAAAGATAATTTAGGAATTGATATTGATAATAATTTTAAACCTGATTATTGTATTATTAAAGGTAAAGAATCTACAGTTCAAGAGTTGATTTCTAAAACTAAAGATAAAAATGTTTTTATAGCTACTGATTTTGATAGAGAAGGTGAAGCTATTGCATGGCATTTAGCTCAAGTTTTAAAATTAAATCCTTTACATAAAAATAGAATTTTTTTTAGTGAAATTAATAAAAATGTTGTTATTAAAGCTTTTAACAATCCTGTAATAATTAATAAACGTTTAGTAGAATCGCAAGAAACTCGTTTAATATTGGATAAAATTATCGGTTTTAAATTGTCATCTTTAGTAAAACGTATTCGTTCTAAATCAGCAGGACGTGTTCAATCAGTAGCTTTAAAACTGGTTGCTGAACGCGAAAAGGAACATAACGAATTCATTCCTGAAGAGTATTTTTTAATTAAAGCTTTTTTTGGAGATTTTACGGCTAATCTAATGGTTGATCCGAAAAAACCTAAAATTAAATCGGAAGAATCCGATCGAATTATAAATCAGCTCAAAGATAAACAATTTTATTTACAAGATGTAATTAAAACTAAAACCTTAAGTAAACCGCCTAAACCATTTATTACAGCTACTTTACAACAAGAAGCGTTTAAATATTTAGGAATGAATTCCCGAAAAACTATGATAATTTCTCAAAAACTTTACGAAGGTGTGAAAATAAACCAAGAAATAATTGGATTGATTACTTATATGAGAACTGATTCTTATTGTATGTCTCAAGAGTTTATAGGAGAAGCTAAAAAATTTATTTCTGAAAAATTTGGCTCTTCTTATGTTAATAATAGGGCGCCAAAGAGGCCTAAATTTCGTGCTATCTAACCAATAGCCAGAGCTGATAAACTCTGAAAGGAGATGGTCGGTTTGACAAACGAAAGAATG
>NZ_MWKN01000047.1 GCF_002009625.1 Candidatus Phytoplasma citri | reverse complement strand
GAAAGAAGAAAGTAATTTACTAGGTTTGGACGGGGGCTGATTGTAAATAAAACAGCAAATAAAAATCGCTGCATAAAACGCAATTAATCTATCCGTATTTTTAGAGGCGGTATAGCTCAGTTGGCTAGAGCACTCGGTTCATACCCGTGAGGTCAGGGGTTCAAATCCCTTTACCGCTACCATTAAATTTGATATTTAATGATATGAGTATGGACCTGTAGCTCAGCTGGTCAGAGCCACCGGCTCATAACCGGTTGGTCGTAGGTTCGAATCCTACCGGGTCCACCAAAGCATATTTTGGAGGAATACCCAAGTCCGGTTGAAGGGGCCAGTCTTGAAAACTGGAAGGTCTACAAAGACGCGGGGGTTCGAATCCCTCTTCCTCCGCCAATTATTTGTAGTATTTAAAGATCGCGGGATAGAGCAGTTTGGTAGCTCGTCGGGCTCATAATCCGAAGGTCGTAGGTTCGAATCCTACTCCCGCAACCAAATTTTATGGTCCGATGGTGTAGTGGTTAACATGCTTGCCTGTCACGCAGGAGATCGCGGGTTCAATTCCCGTTCGGACCGCCAATTTTGGCTCTGTAGCTCAGTCGGTAGAGCAGTGGCCTGAAGAGCCTCGTGTCGGCAGTTCGATTCTGCCCGGAGCCGCCATAATAATTTTATTTTTGATTAGAAGAGAGTCTAAAATTAAATTTGAAGTCAAAAATATTTTTTTTGCATCAAAATAATAATAAATATTTATTTTGTAAATTTATATTATTTTTAGTTTCAATATTATTAATTATTAATATTAAATTTTTGTTGGTTAAAGCGATGGAAAAATCATCAGAACCTTTAGAAACTATCGAATTAACAACATTTTTGGATAAATCAGAACTTAAAAATTTTCCTAATTTAAAACCTTTTTTAGCTAATCAAAATGTCGATGAAACCGAAATATCTACATTATCTGATAATAATAAAGCTGAAATGGAAATTTCTCTATTATCTCATGACAAGTCTTTGCCTAATCAATTTTTTTTACTTAGTTGTAAACACGATTTAGGTTCTTTTTTTTCTAAACGAATGAGATTGTTTTATGCTTTAAAAAATGTTAGAACTGTTCCTTGTGCTTCTTTTTTTGAATGGTTTAATTTTAAACAAATTTTATTTGGTACTTTTGATGCTAATTTATCTAAGATAAATTGTTTATTTAAGTGTTTAAATTTATCAGGCATTAAAGAAGAATTTATCGATGATAAATATGAAAAAGTTTCGTTGGTAGCTTTAGATTTTTATCGTTTATTAAAAAAAAATCCTAATTTAGGTTATTTTTATTTATCTTCTCAAGATTTAGATAAAGCAATTTCTGTTAATATTTCGTTTTGTAATTGTCAAGTTAAAGGTTATTCAGTTTTAGAATTAATTCATGAAATTATTAATCTTAGAGATGAAAATTTTGATGTAGATAATTTCCGAAAACATTTAGTTATTTATATTAAACATTTAATGGAAATTTCTGATTCTGATGAAGAATCGATGAAAGTGTCTGTTAATAATTTATTAGAGAAAATTCATGAATTAAGTGATATTGATGAATTAGATCGTAATTTGTTATTTAATGTTTTATTAAGTTTTAGTCGCGTATTTATTCCAAGTCTTTTTGAAGTTAATTATTCGATTAATACTCAACGTATAAAACCTTTATATGAAATGAATTTGGATATTACAAATGATGCAGGACATAAGACTTTAGGTTTTTTATTTAAATTAGAAAAAAATGAACAATTAAGTGATTTTTATTTAAATTTTTATGAAATTTTTCAAGATGAAAATAATATTGAACAAATTAAACCTATCGATCATTTATTAATTTTAAGAACAGATAAAAAACAACAAATTTTTTATAATTCTTTTTTTCATCATTTAAATATTAATGTTTTATATAAGAAAACTTTATCAATACATAAAAAAGCTTTTTTTAATGCTCGTTTGGCTTGAGTAAACAATAAATAAAAATTATAATTAATTGATGCTTAATAAAATTAAAATGGTAGGTATTGAATGGATAATAACTTTAATTTAATTAGTTCTGATAGATTATCAGGTCATAATTTTTTAGTTTTTATAGAAATTGTTCGTGGTAGTAAAAAAAAATATGAATTAGATAAAGAAACTGGTTATTTAATTTTAGATCGTTATTTAAACACAGCTTTTGTTTATCCGGCTAATTATGGTTTTATTCCTTTAACTTTATGCGACGATAATGATCCTTTAGATGTTTTTGTTTTAACTCAAGAAATTTTAGATCCAATGATATTAGTTGAATGTCGTCCCATTGGAGTTATTCGTATGTTAGATAATGGTCAACAAGATGATAAAATTATTGCTGTTCCTGTAAAAGATTTGATGTTTCAAAAATATGTTAATTTATCAGATATACCAAAATTTTTATTATCAGAAATAGAACATTTTTTGTTACATTATAAAGATTTAGAACAGAAAGTTATTAAAATTCAACAAATAGAAGATTTTCAAGAAGCAGTATTCATTGTTGAAAAAGCTTTGTTAAAATATAGTAAAAGATAACAAAATTAATTTGTTTATCTTTGATATTTATTTCTGAATAAAAAATGATATAAATATTTTATTGAAAGATTATTGATAATTTATATTATAACGAATATATAGGTTTTAAATATTGAATTTTGTATATAATAATAAAAAAAATATAAATCAATTTATATAATTTTTTTTAATAATTGATATTTTTTTTGGTTAAATTTCGATAAGTAATATTTTTTTAGGTATTTTATGAAACAAAAAATTATTTTTAATAAAAAAGCTAATTATGATTATTTTTTGGATAAAAAGTATTTAGCTGGTATTCAACTTTTAGGTAACGAAGTGAAATCCATTCGTTTAGGTCAAGTTCATTTAGATAATTCTTATGTTTGTTTTGATAATAATGAATTATTTGTTATTAATATGAAAATTACTAAATATTCTTGTAGTAATGATTTTGATTATATCGATAATAGAAAAAAGAAACTGTTACTTAAAAAAAAAGAAATTTTACAAATTAAAAATAAAATAAAAACTCATAATTTTGTTTTAATTCCTGTTAAAATATTTAATCAACGTAATTTGTTTAAGTTAGAAATCGCTTTAGCTCGTGGTAAAAAAAAATATGATAAACGTCAAGATTTAAAACATAGAGACGAATTAATGTATACAAAAAAAATTTTAAAAGAATTTATTTAAATTAATTAATTTGAAATAAAAAAATCTTATATAAAAAAATAAAAAAATTCAAAAACATAAATTTTTGAATTTTTTTTATTTTATTTTTTTATATAAATTATTTTAATTGTACAAATTCTTGATTTGGTTGGATTTGTGTTTTTTTACTAATTTTAAGTGTTAATAATCCGTTTTCTAATTTACCTTCAATATCTTTTACGCTAGTTAAGTGTATAAAGTTATAATTAAAGGTGCGTTCTATTTTGCCATAAAATCTTTCTTGATATAATATTTCGCAATCAGAACAATTATCCATTGAGCAACAAAAATCATTTGAGGAATTATTTTCTTTTGTAGAATCATTTTTATTTACAGATTGTGATTTTTTTGTTTGTGGACAACGATTATCTGCTTCAATAGTTAAACGGCCTTCATTAACGGAAATTTTCACTTGTTCTTTAGTAAAACCTGGTAAATCCATGATAAGTAAATAATAATCTTTGCAATCCCATAAATCAGATTTAGGTAATCTTTTATCTAAATCTAAAATTGTTGGAATAGATAATAAATCTTTAATTATTGATGACATACTATCTTGTATATCTCCTTATCATTAATTTTATAAATAAATTTTTAATATAAATTTATATAATTAAATTTATTTATTTTAATAAATTTTTCATTTTTATTCTAACAAATTTTTTTCTTTAATTCAATAATATTTAATAATGTTATAATAGGATATGTATACGTTGAAATATGTTTTTGTTAAATTTAATATTTTCATTATAGATAAAAAAATTAATTATATTTTTCTCTTTTATCTGGAGAAATATTTTAAATAAAATTTAATGATTTTATATAAATATTGAAAACAAAAACTAATAAAAAACGAATGTTATTAATATATAATGTAGCATAGACGTTTTTTCAATTCGAAAAAAATTTTATAATTTTAATAATGAAAAAATATTTAAATAATCTAAATTTAAAAAAGGAATTTATGTAAATGGCAAATATTAAACAACAAAAAAAAAGAATTATTACTAATAATAAACGTAGATTACGTAATAGTGATTTCAAATCGTCTACTAAAACTTATTTTAAGAAATTAAAAAATGCTAAAGATTTTCGTGAAGCTTCTGTATATTATAGTATAGTTTGCAAAAAATTAGATAAAGGTTTGTCTAAAGGTATTTATGTAGGAAATTATGTAAACAGAAAGAAAAGAAACGCCGCTATTACTTTGAATAATATATCCATTAGTTAATTTATATCTTTGTTTATGAAAAAAATTAAATTTTTATTAAAAAAATTTATTTAATTAATCGATAGCACAAAGAGGTTTTATAAGTCGTGTTAGATATCAAATTTATACTTAAAAATATAGACTTAGTGAAGAATAAATTGAAAAATCGATTTGTTAATGAAGATTTATTGGACCAATTAATTGTTTTATATAAATCTAAAAATCAACTTTTACAAAAAATCGAAAGTATAAAATATTTCAAGAATCAATCTTCTCGTCCAAAAATTAATAGATCATTGATTAATCAAAATTCAGAAAGTATTCTAGATGATAATATCCATCATGAAGAAAATTTAAACAAATTACAAAACAGTTTAAAGATACTTGAAGAAAAATTTATTAATATTTTGTATTGCTTACCTAATATTCCTCACGAAAGTGTTCCAACGGGAGAGAGTGAAGCTGATAATATAGAGGTATGTCATTCTATTATTAAACCTCGTTGCTATGATTTTGTTATCAAAGATCATCTTCAATTAGGGGTAAGTTTGAATATTTTAGATTTTCAAAAAGCTTCTAAAATTGTTGGTAGTAAATTTGTCGTTTTAAAAGGATTAGGAGCCTGTTTGGAAAGATCTTTAATTAATTTTATGATAGATACTCATGTGTCTAATAAATATTTTGAAGTAATACCGCCTTTTATAGTGAATCAACAATCTATGTTCGCTACAGGTCAATTGCCTAAATTTTCTCAAGATGTTTTTAAATTACAATCAAATAAGTATAATTGGTATTTAAATCCGACAGCTGAAGTTCCTACTATTAATTTGCATCGTCAAGAAATTTTAGATATTAAAAAATTACCTATTAAATATGTTAGTTACACTACTTGTTTTCGCGAGGAAGCAGGATCTTCTGGTAAAAACACTAAAGGAATTTGGAGACAGAAACAATTTAATAAAGTTGAATTAATTCAATTTGTAGAACCAGAAACATCTTATATGGTTTTGGATAATATGTTAAAAGATGCTACTGTTATTTTAGATAAATTACAATTACCTTATCGTATTATGATGTTATCCACTGGTGATTTAGGTTTTAGTATGAGTAAAACTTATGATATCGAAGTATGGCTACCTAGTCAACAAAAGTATTGTGAAATAGCTTCTATTAGCAATGCGGAAGATTTTCAATCACGTAGAGCTAATATTAAGTTTAAAACGCATTTACAAGATAAAGGTAAATTGGTACATACTTTAAATGGTTCGGCTTTAGCTATAGGTAGAACTATGGCAGCGATTTTAGAAAATTACCAAAATCAAGATGGTAGTGTTATTGTGCCTAAAGTTTTACAAAAATATTTAGGAACAGATATAATTAAAAATTAATTATTATTAAAAATCATTCTTGAGACATAATATAAAAATGTTATAAAAAAGGAATAATAAATTATGATCGATTTTTACAAAAAATATTTTCAACATATTACTATTTGGCATTTGATAGGTATTATAGGATTTTTGGGAGTAATTATGTCTATGCATAATATATTTGACCAAATTATGAAACAACCTAATCATGTTATGGAATTGATAAATGTTTTAGAAAATCCGAAAAAGAATGTTAAAATTAAAGAAATTAAACCAAAAATAGTTCGTAGTATACCGACTTTATATGATTTACAAGTTAAAATATTAGATACTTCTGATAATTTTGTAGGTAAAGAAAAAATAATCACATATTATTCTGTATCTGATAAAATTTATCATAAAATTATCGATATTATTGTAGACAAGTCTCAAAATGATTCTTCTTATCAAAAAATTTTAGATAATCCTCATACAGATCCTCCTTATTTAGGATTTGGTCCTTTAGTTGATGCTATTGGTTTTATTTTGCCATTAATTAGTTGTTATTTATTATATTCTTTATTCAAATCTACTACTAATAAATTTTTTGAACAAATGGGTGAAAAATATATTGGTAAAAAAGATCAAGCCGATTTACTAAGCAATATTACTTTTAAAAATATAGCTGGATTTTCTGAAGAGAAAATCGAGATGCAAGAAATTATTGATTTTCTCAAATATCCGAAAAAATATAAAGATATGGGAGCCCGTATTCCTAAAGGGGTTTTATTATCTGGACCTCCTGGTACTGGAAAAACTTTATTAGCTAAGGCTGTAGCGGGAGAAGCGGGAGTAGCTTTTTTTGCGACTTCTGGATCGGAATTTGTGGAAAAATATGTAGGAGTAGGGGCTTCTCGTGTGCGTAATTTATTTCAAAAAGCTGCTCAGCATTCTCCTTGTATTATTTTTATTGATGAAGTAGAAAGTTTAGCTCATAAAAGGGGTACTCGTAGTTATCATTCAGAACATGATAATACCTTAAATCAATTATTAGTAGAATTGGATGGTTTTAACTCGAATACAGAAATTATTGTTATAGCTGCTACTAATAAACCCGAAATGTTAGATTCAGCGATTTTAAGACCCGGTAGATTTGATCGTCGTTTTACTATTAATTTACCAAGCGCAAGAGATCGTAGAGCTATTTTAGAATTACATGCTAAAAATAAACGTTTTAGTCCAGAAGTTAATTTAAATGAAATTGCTGAAGAAACTATTGGTTTTAGTGGAGCTCAATTAGAAGGAGTTTTAAATGAATCTGCTTTATTAGCGGTACGTCGTCGTAGTTTAACTATAGAACCTCAAGATGTTAATGAAGCTATTGATCGTATATTAATTGGCTCTACACGTAAAAAAGATTTTTTATCTAAAAAAGAAAAAAAATTAGTGGCATATCATGAAGCGGGTCATGGTGTTTTAGCTGTTGTTTTAGATAATATCGAAAAAGTTCGTAAAATTACTATTATTCCGAGAGGTTCTGTTGGTGGATATAATATTATTTCTCCTGATAGCGAAAGTTCTAATTTTAAGTCAAGAAAAAAATTAATTATTAATATTGCGATCTCTTTAGGTGGTCGAGCTGCAGAAGAAATTTTTTTAGATGATATTTCTAATGGAGCATATGCTGATTTCGATCATGCTAGTCATATTGCTAGAACAATGGTAATTAAATATGGGATGAGTAAAGTAGGTTTAGTTCAATTTAGTCAATCTGAAAGAAATTTTTCAGATTCTAAAGCTTCGGAGATAGATTTAGAAGTGAAAAATATTATTAATGAATGTTATCAATTAGCTAAAATAACTCTTTTAAAGCATAAAAATTTTGTAAACAATTTGGTTAAATATTTATTAAAAATAGAAACTTTAGTCACTAAAGATGTTTCGGAAATATATTTAACAGGTAAATTGAGTTGGTTTGATCAAGAACAAAAAGAAAATTTAGGGCATTTACAAAATCAAAATGATACTCCTGGAGCCACATCTAATGATACATTTAATGAAAATATAGATGATTTATCAAATCATAATGATACTCTTGGAGAATCTTCTAATGATAAATTCAATAATTCTGATGTTATTAATAATAATGAATCTTCCGATGATATTTCTGATAATAAAAAAACTAAAAATGAAGATTTATCGAAAAAATCTAATAATTAATAATAATATTTATTATGAATTAATGTTAGATTTATATAAATATAATTAAGAATTTATTATTTTTGGGACTTAGGTTTTATGATAAAAAAATTTATTGTAGAAACAAAATTTAATGGAGTTCGTTTAGATGATTTTGTTACTATTAAAATTGGGTTGACTAAAAATCAAGTTCAAAAATTAATTGCTCATTATCAAGTGTTAGTTAATAATGCTTTAGTTAAAAAGAGCAATCTTTTAAAGAGTCAAGATATAGTCACGATAAATTTATCTACATTAATTGAAAAATCTAATTTTTTATCTCCTATTAATTTGAATTTAGAAATTATTTATGAAGATCAATATTTAGCTGTTATTAATAAACCTGCTAACTTGATAGTTCATCCTTCAGTTAGTTTTCGGGGTGTTACTTTAATTAATGGTTTATTGTATCAAATTAAAGATTTTATTAAAATGCCTTTGAGCGAACGCATGGGCATTATTCATCGTTTAGATAAAGATACTACAGGTTTGATTTTAGTAGGCAAAACAATAGAAGTAGTTGAGAAAATGCAACAATTATTACAAAATAAAGGTATTACACGAATATATTATGCTTTAATTGAAGGTTTTTTAGATCAAAAAGGTACTATAATTTTGCCTATTAAAAGAGATCATCGTAATCCTTTGAAAATGTCTGTAGCCTCTCAAGGTAAAATAGCTATTACACACTTTAATACTTTAAAAAAAATTAATAATTATTCTCTTTTAGAAATTACACTAGAAACAGGACGTACTCATCAAATCCGTGTGCATTTAAGTTATTTAAAGCATCCTGTTATAGGGGATAATTTATATAATTCCAAAAAATATTCGGTTTCGTCTCAACTTTTACACGCAAAAAAATTATATTTTAATCATCCTTGGACAGGAAAAAGATTACAATTTGATATTCCTTTGCCTCAAAAATTTAAGGAATTTATTAAGTTTTTAGAATAATTTTTTATTGAAGAATTAATTATATTTAAACTATCATGATAGAGGATATTTTAAATATAATTTTCTTTTTTTCAAATATAATATTAACTTTAATATTAAATTAAATGATTTTTTCAAAAAAATTAGGAGAATTTTTTTATGTATTTGCAAAAAGTGCAAACCCAAATCACTAATATTTTAAATGCAAAATTTAATATTAAGTCTATAGTAAAATATTATGATAAAGATTTATTATGGGATTTTTATTTGCCTTTATTTATCTATCAGAAACAATGGAATAATGATTTATTAAAGATCTTTAATGATTTTAAAAAAATTTTATTAAGTTTAACAGAAGTATCAGAAGTTCACTTTGTTAATGGCTTTTTAAATATTAAATTACAAAGAGGTTTCATTAGTCAACAAATTTTAAGTTCAATTTATGAATTATCTTCTGATTATGCTCGAAAGTCTAGTAATAATCAGGTGGTTATTTTGGATTATTCTTCTCCTAATATTGCGAAAAATTTTTCTATTGGGCATTTACGTTCAACTATTATCGGTAATGCTTTAAAAAATATTTATCGTAAGTTAGGTTTTATAACTATTAGTATTAATCATTTAGGAGATTGGGGCACTCAATTTGGCCAAATGATTTTAGCTTATCAAAAATGGGGTAAAGAAAATTTAATTTTGAATAATCCTATTGATGAATTGCAAAAACTTTATATTTTGTTCCATAAACGAGCACAAAATAATAATATTCTTCATTCAGAAGCTAAAAATATTTTTAAAAAATTAGAAGAAAAAGATGAACAAATATTTAAATTATGGCGTTGGTTTCGGCGTATTTCTTTAAAAGAATTTCGAAAAATTTATAAATTATTGGGTATTTCATTTGATTTTTATATAGGGGAATCTTTTTATCACCAAAAAGCTTTGCGCTTAGTTAAAAATTTATATCAACAAAAATTAATTATTTTTGATCAAAAAGCCTATATTTTTCCTTTAAAAGATATACCTTCAGCTTTAATTCAAAAAGATAACGGTAGTACTCTTTATTTAACTAGAGATATAGCTTGTTTACTGTATCGTGCTCAAAAATTTAATTTCCAAAAAATGTTATATGTGGTAGGCAATGAGCAAAAATTACATTATCAACAATTAATTGCAATTATGAAACAAATGGGATATGATTTTGATATTCAACATGTTAATTTTGGTTTAATTTGTTTAAATAAAATTAAAATTTCTACTCGAAAACATCAAGATTATAAATTAATAGATATTATTAATCATGCTCGAAATAAGATTGAAAAAATTATTAAAGCAAGAAATAAAAATTTATCTAGAATAAATATAAATAAAATAGCAGAAAAAATTGCTATTGGTGCAATTTTTTTTAATGATTTAAAAAATGATCGTCATTTAAATATCGATTTTAATTTAGAAAATATGATTCAGTTTGAAGGTAATACAGGACCTTATTTGCAATATACTTTGGTACGTTTAAAATCAATTATGATCAAAATTCAATTTAATATTAATTTGAATGAATTAAATTGGTCATATTTAACTAATTATTTCCAAAAGGATTACTATTTTATTATTGTTAAATTGTTAGATCATTTTCCTGTTATTTTAGAAAAAATTATTAAAAATAATATGCCTAGTTTATTAGCTCGTTATTTATTTAAATTATCAAAATATACTAATTATTTTTATGAACAAGAAAAAATTTTAAATTCTGATTCGGAATTAAAAAAAGGACTTATTGTATTAATTAAAAGTATTTGTATAGTTTTAGAAGAAGGATTAAAATTATTAGGAATTCCTATTATATTGCAGATGTGAAGTTATTGTGATAATATAAGTTATGAATCTATAAAAATTAATTAAAAATTAATTTATATAGATAAATGGTTATTTGTAGCATAGAGTGGTATTCGGGTATATTAATTTTTAGTTATAAATATTTTTTAGTTTAAAAACATTTAATAAAAATATTTATATTATTTTATTAAATTTTTTATTTTTTAAAATTTTGTAAATTAATAAGGGAAAAAATTGTAAAAATAATATGATTTGGATTTTAATTGCTATTTTTTTAGGAAGTTTAAGTATCTTTTTATTAATATATTTTCGGTTTTTGCAAAATAAAAAAATTATTACTTTGATAATAAGTATTTTTATTTTAATAATATTATCATGGACTATTTTAAAACATTATCATAAACAAAATAATGATTTACATGAAAAAAATAAACATAATAAACATATTTTAACTTTAGGTTTGACAGTTCCAGTACAAGATGGTTTCGGTATATTCGGACAAGGATCTAATACAACTATTAATAGTTATATTCGGGATTTGTTTCATGAATATTTGATAAAAGCATATCCTTCGAAAGAAAATAATTATTATGCAAAAAATTATAAACCTCGTCTTCTTGATGCTATGCCTTTAAAACAAACACAAGGCGAATTCAAAGGATATTATAAATGTAATTTGATACCAGGAATTAAATTCCATAATGGACGCTTATTAACTAATCAAGATATTGTAAATAATGTTATTTATAATAAAGAAAAAGGCGGTGAACATTCCGGGTTTATTCGAGATATCAAATTAGATAATAATGATAAAAATTGTTTTTTTATTCTTTTTACGGATGATCAAGATCCTTTAAATTATCATCATTTAAGCAAAGTTCCTATTATTTTGTTTGAAGGAGAAGATTCTACAATTCCTAATCGTCGAATCGGTTTGGGTCCATTTCAATTAAAAGAATTTGATAATAATAATATTAAATTAGAACGTTTTAATGATTATTATAAAAAAAATGATTATATTGAAAGTAATATTCGACAAATAAAAGCTTGTTATATTCCTGATATTCAAACTATAAATATGCATCTTAAAAAAGGTGATATTGATGTATCTTTTGTTGCTCTTGATAAAACTTCATCAAAAGATTTATCTCGTCATTCTGATTTGCAAATTATTAAACCAGAATCACTTATTATGACCTATTTATTTTTAAATTGTCAAAAATTATCTTTAGAAGAACGTCGAAGTATTGCCGAGGCATTAAGTCCAGAACAAAAACAAAAATTTTTAAATCAATTAGGTGAAGATTCAGCACGTTATCAAGTCGTTAATAGTGTGTCAGATTCTCGTATGATGGGTTATTTAGCGGAACCTAATTTCGATAATTCTTGTCAAAGTCAAAAGCCTGGTTCTGATAAAGAGATAATGTTTTTTAGTATTAACGCAACATCTCCTATATCTTATCGTTATGCTAGTCGTATTACTGATTTTTTACAAAAAGAAGGTTTCAAAATTAAGCATGAGGTTAGAGAATTAAATGAATTAGTTAATAAAGGAGAAAAAGGTGAATTTGATATTTTAATGATTTCGGAAAATTTTGAAGATATCACTCCTTATTATGTTTTAAATTATTTTTTTGGTCCTAAAGAAAAAGGAGGCTCTATGAATTGGCATCAATTATCAGATAATGTAGAAATTTTTCAATATTTAAATGATTTAAAATCCAATTCTGATGAACCCGGTTACGATCAAAAAGTTCGTGATTTCCATCAATTTTTATTTAATAAATATGCTATTATCCCTTTGTATTGTCAAAAATATTCTGAAATAGCTATGCGTAAAAATGTAGTTAATCTTGATATTAATATAATTGGAAATCTTGATATTACTAAATTACGTAAAATTTAAATTCGCTAAATTTTGAAATATAAATTTTTTAATTTTT
>NZ_MWKN01000046.1 GCF_002009625.1 Candidatus Phytoplasma citri | reverse complement strand
CATTCTTTCGTTTGTCAGACCGACCATCTCCTTTCAGGGTTTATCAGCCCTGGATATTGGTTAGATAGCACGAAATTTAGGCCTCTTTGGCGCCCATCACGTCTTTGTAAATCTTCTTTTACATTTTGAATAAAAATAATAGAAGAAGGATGTCTAAAATCTAAATATTCCCCTTCTTTCCTGTAAGTTGTTATTTCGAAATAATCATTTTCAAAACAAATTTTAACAGAACCGTAACGAATTCTTGTCTTTGGAACATTAAAAATTTCACAAATAGTTTCAGGTAAAAGATTAGTAGTAATATCTACATCTGTAAAAGGTTTTTTTAATAAAAAATCCCTAACAGCCCCTCCCACTATAAAAGCTTCTGATTGGTCATATTTTTTTAATATTTTTAAAATCTTTTTAGCTTTATCCATATATAAATTTTCATTTAACATATATTATATTTACACCTTATGATTATTGAAATTTCTTAATGGGATCAAATGGGAGGAATAATCAATCCCACACCAAGAACATTATTACCTACATGCGCTCCTATAACCGGAGTAATAATAACTTCTAAAATATCATTAATATTTAACTTTTTTTTTAAAATTTCTATTAATTTATTTTTCATAGGAGGACGTCCTGAAGTTAAAATATGTAAAAAAAATTTTTGATTTTTCTGATTTTTCGTATAATTTTCGATTTCTCTCAAAATACAATCAAAAGCTTTTTCCATAGTAAAAACTTTTTTAATCATTGTAATAATACCAGGAGCTTCTAATTTTAAAATAGGTTTAATATGAAAAATTCTTCCTAAAAAACCTTTAGCAATACTTAAACGACCACTTTTAATTAAATGATTTAAAGAATCTACTATAAAAAAAATTTTATTATTTTTACGTAATTCTTCTAAATATGCTATAACTTCTGAAATTTCAAAACCTTCAGAAAACATACGTTCAGCTTCTAAAGCGCAATATGCTTCGCAAAAACCAATACTTTGGGTATCAAAAACTATAACTTCTATTTCAGAAGCAACTATTTTACTAGCAGATAAAATACTATTATAACTACCGCTTAATGCACTAGACAAAGTAGTAACAAAAATTTTTTGATAACCTAAACGAGCTATTTGGCGAAAATAATCAACTATTTCTCCTATAGGAGGTTGAGAAGTAGTAGTGATTAAACGAGGATTTTTAGTTATAAAATCATAAAATTGATTTGCAGTTAAATTTTCACCATCTCGATATTCTTGATTATTTAAAAAAATTTGTAATCTAATTAATCCTATATTATGTTTTTGATGAAAATAATCTAAACAACTAGTAGAAGTGCTTATCACTTTAATTTTCATATGAAATTAAAATCCTTTTAATAAAAATATAAAAAATATTTCTTGCTTTAATTAATTAAAGAATCAAAAATATGAATATCAAAATAAATAAAATAAGAATTATAATAACTCAATTTCCTAAAAAATAATCTTATAAGAAATCGAGTTATTATTTTAATAAATAATTATAAAATTTATGATTATTTATAGCAAAATAAATTATTTATTTATAATGAGTTTTTTTATGAAAATTTTTTCAAGAATTTCCTTTTTTTAACATCATTAAAGGTTTTGTTTTATTTAATCGTTTAGAATTCGTTAAAAGATAAATACTATACACAAAGAAAAAACAAATAATAAAAAAACCTATCCAACTAACTATAGTCCGATAACTAGGTGAAATTGAAAAAAAACCATTCTCACATAAAGGATCAAAAAAGCTTTGAATAAATTCGATAGAACAAGGATAAAGTTTTTCACTTAATTGCAATAATGATTTTTTTTGTGTAAACAAATTCATATCATCAAAACTAGGAATTGCTTTTTTATCCAAAAACATAGAAAAATAATTCAAACCATTATTAAAATAATTCAAACCCTTATTAACAATTTTATTAATTGACCATTGGTATAAAAACATAAACATTTGCTGTAAGAAAGTAAACGCCAATATAAAATAAGCGATAAAATAAAATAATATTTTATTAATAATTCGACTATTCGCACCTAAAATACGAGTAATACCTGCGGTACGATAAAAAACTATTGTCTGACGAATAAGAAAGGACTTAGATAAAAGAAAATAAAACAACCAAAATAAAAATATTACTAAAAATCCTACAAAAGATACCCCATAAAATCCTTTTGAAAAAGGCAATATAATACTTTCATTCAATTCTAAATATATATTTTTAAAAAAAGATGTTTTATACCAAAATATTTTTCCCAAGAAAATATTTACATGCGATATCAATTTAAATACTAACAAAGTTGTCATAAAATAATAAAAAAGACTAAATAAATTTCGTTTCCAATGATTTTTATAAAAAAATTTACAAATAGAATGAACTTCTTTAAAAGGTAAATTAGATGAAACAGATTTAAACTTCAAAAAATGATCATTTTCAAATAAATTAGAAACTTCCTGGATTTTAGAAACAAATTTTTGTTTTTCTAAATTATCAACATAAGTTAATAAATCTAAATCTTTTTCATTAAATTGAACATTTTCATTATTAAAAGTGTCATTTTGTTTACGCACTAAATAATCTTTAACAATACCTTCTTTTATTTTAATAATAATATCAGCATGTTTGGTTGCTAATAAAATATCATGAGTCACTACGATAACCAATTTTTTTTCAGAAATCTCTTTTAATTTTTTAAAAACTAAATCACTAGAATCTGGATCTAAATTACCTGTAGGCTCATCAGATATTATCACATCAACATCTTTGATTAAACTTCTAATTATATTGGCTCTTTGTAATTGTCCTCCAGATAATTTAAAAGGTTTTTTTGCCAATAAACTAATAGGTAAATTAAAATATTTAAATAAATCTTTAATTTGTTTATGAATGAGCGGACTAACAACGCTTTTTTGTAATTTAACAGATAAAAGAATATTATCTAAAACACTTAATTCATTAATAAAATAAGCATCTTGCGTTATATAAGAAATCATACCATTTCTATAATCAGCCATTTCAAAATTTGAAAAAGTAGATAAATCTTTATCTTCTACTAAAATATTACCATGACTTATCTTTTCTAATCCTGATAAAAGATTGCATAAACTAGTTTTTCCTGAACCTGATGGTCCTGATAAAAAAACAAATCCGCGACTAGGCAAATTAAAAGAAATATCTTTTAAAATATCTTCGTCTTCATCAAAGCTCAAATTAACGTCTATTAAACGAATCATATTTATATTCTCCCTAATTTTTGAAAATCAATATATAATTAATATAAAAAAATATCATTTTAACTAATTTAATAACTAATAAAAAATATTCTTGTTATCATGACAATTTATTTTTAGAAATATTATGAGAAAAATCATATAATAAAGTAGATTTTTGAATTAAATTAATAATTTTCGCAGATTTAGTAGCATTAATTAAATCTACATTTAATTGTAAAGTTTCTTTCAAATCATTCTGATGCAAAACGCTACTAAAAAAAACAGGTAAATTATATTCATAACGATAATTTAATAAAGGTATAAAAATATCATCTCGAAAAAAAGCATTCATATTTTCTAAACCAAAATCATCTAAAATTAAAAATGGAATTTTTTTTAAATGGTTTATTTTATCTTCTATAATATCATGAGTCCATAAAAATTTAAATTGCCGAACCAAATCTGACATAACAATAAATAAAAAAGGAATATGATTTATTAATAACATTTTAGCTAATATTTTTAACATAAAAGTTTTTCCAGAATTAAAAGGACCATAAATATATAAACCTTTATTTTGTTTAATGTTAATATCAAAAGAATTATATTTTTCTACGATATCCATCATATAATTAAAAATACTTTTTTGTATTTTAGACATAGATTTTATATTTTTAATATCTATACCAGTAAAATTTATTTCTTGATTAAATAAAAAATTTTTTTGTTGTAAATTATTTTTCCAATCTATTTGTTTAGTTTTGACAGTTTCTTGCCAAACTACATGAAGATAAGGTTGTTCTTTTAAAACTAATTTATATCCAAAAGGATTGGGTTTATCTTTTTTATTTAAATAATTAAAAACAACAATAACATCTTCGTCTTTAATTTGTAAATGTTTTGTGTCGGGATGATTCTTAATATAATCTTTAATTTTTTGCAAATGAAAATTTGACTTTTCAGATGAATCCATAATAACTCCTAAATAAAAATTTAAATTTTTTTAAAATCTAAATTTTTATAAAACTAAAATAATAATACATTGAATTTATTATAAATTCAGATAAATATAGATTAATTAGAAAAAATATATTGTATTAAAACTTCAACAAATAAATTTAAAATTATCAAATATTTACCTAAAATCTCATTTTTTCTTAACATTACTAAATATTTTTAGCTTATACATAAATTATTACTTAATTTATTATATCATGTTTTTTTTATGTCTATTTATTTTTAATTTTAAATATTTAAATAATATTAATAAACAATTTATCACGATAAAAAATAAATTTAATAAATTAAATTTAGGTTTATCCTTACGACTACTAAAAAGATTCTTTATCCTTGACCATTAGGACTTTTATTTCCGGATTAGTAAATTTAATTACTTAATTTTAGGATTCTCCAAGTTACGCTAAATTTCTACCTTAATTCTTTAGAAGAAATAACCTTTTTTGTAGAGAAAATGATTCCAGGTTTTCTTTATCTGATAAATTACTTAATAATTATATATTACATTAGTATAATCTGAACTTCCTGTTTAAGCAACTTTCGAAATAGGTCTTTATATCTTCAGTATCTACCATGGATATTGATTAAATAGCACAAAATTTAGTTATCTTTGGCACTAATATGAGATTATATAATAATTTATCATTCTCATAATTGATCTTAAATATTTCTCAATTACTTTAATATAAACTTAATGTAAATTTTTCATAAAATCATCTAACCATTTAGGCAAAGGAACATTTTTACGAGCAGAATTAAATTTTTTATTATTATTATTTTCTAACTCTTCTGTCAGGTAATTATAAGCCATTTCTGCAGAAATAATACCTCTTTTTAACCATGATTTTAAAACAACATCACAATAATTATAAGATAAAACAAAATCAAGTTCATGATGTTTCTTTTTGCAAATATACATTAATAAAGCATTAATAACTCCAATATCTACATTTTTATGATTTTGAATTAACATGAATAAATCATGATTTAATTTTTTATTTATATTAATATTTTTACCAAAATTTTTAATAATATGAATAGGATGTGATCTTTTTAAACATAAAATCATTTCATTTTTTTCTTGTTGATAATTATTAACATCAATAATTTTAATATTTTGTTTAGTTTTTATATTTTGTTCATATAAATAATCTTTTAAAACATTTAAATTAATATTAAGATTTTGATTATAATTATGGCGAAAAATTTTTTGATACAAAGCAGCCATTTCTTTTGGTTGTAACATATAAACAAAACCCAAAGTTACGATATAATCAATATTTTCATTTTCTAATAAAAAAGGTTTTTTAAAACGTTCAGATAAATTATTAAAAAAAACTTCGTAATCAAAAAATTTTTTAAATACCACTAAGTGGTTATTGTTGCTGTTTTGAGCATTACCCGAATTAGAATGATGATATGAAGAGGTATAATCAATATTAATTTTATTAACTTTATAAAGATCTACAAAATTTTTACTAATATTTTGGAAATTTTTAGGTATTAAAGGTAATTTATTTAGTAATAATTTTTGTAAACAATGATAATAATTACCAACTTCGCTTAAAAAAAAATGACTTAATAAAGGATCATTAAAAAATTTTTGAGCTGAAACAGGAGAATAAAGTACGTAAATAATATCTTGATTATCATTAGAATAAGTTTCTAACAAACGGAGAGCTTCTAATTTATATTGATTAGATTGAAAAGTTTTTTTATTTATATTTAAAAAATCAAATAACATCTGATATGTAATAGTAAAATTATTATCAATATTATTTTTACTTTCGTTTAAAAAATATAAAGTATTATACAAAGAGATAGCAATAGTTCCAATTAGGGGTTGATATAATAAATTAAGTACCTTGTAATCTTCCGAAGTCAATTTATTAACACAATAAATTTTAATTATATTTGAATTAATCATTATTTGTGGCCTTCCTTAAATACTATTACTATAAATAATTATAAATAATTGATAAAAACTGATAAAAAAATAAATATCGATTAGAAATAATAATTATCAAAAAATAACATAAAATATTTACATTTATTTTAACTGACAAAAATCACAAAAATAAGAACTACGACCATTAATTTTAATTTTTTGAATTAATTTATGACACCTAAAACACATTTCTTTATCTTTTTGATATACCAAAAGCTTTTTTTGAAAATTACCTTTAATTCCTAAAGATACGGATAGATTAATTGCGTTTTATGCAGCGATTTGTATTTGCTGTTTTATTTACAATCAGCCCCCGTCCAAACCGGACAAGCAAGTTTCCAAGCACACCGC
>NZ_MWKN01000045.1 GCF_002009625.1 Candidatus Phytoplasma citri | reverse complement strand
TTAAGCAACTTCCGAAACAGGTCATGCTATTACATCAATTTTCCTTCTTAGGCCATTTCAGGCTTTTCCATCGAATTATTTGGTAGCGGAGTCATCTTGACTAATTTGCTTTCATCGCAACCCGCTTTTATGGCCTGCTGTAGCTTGGCATTCTTTCGTCTGCCAAACCGACCATATCCTTTCAGGGTTTATCGGCCCTGGCTATTGGTTAAATAGCAGGAAATTTAGGCTTCTTTTGGCGCCCAAGGATTAGCATTCATAATGATAGCAGATATATTATTCGAATTAGATAAATTATTTTTTTTATTTATTTCTGATAAATAAACCAAATATTCTTCAAAATAATCATATCTATTGGTAAAAAAACCAAAGTCTTCATTGCAATAAATCATTTGAAAACCTAATTTTTTAAAAATAGTAAAATTCATAGGTTTTGTAAAAACAAAAATTTCATTAAAATTTTCTGTATAAATTCTTTTAATAATAAAACTAATTAATAAATTAGCCAAATTATAACCTTGATATTCAGGATCAATTGATAAACATCTAATATTATTATAATATCGACCTACTACTCCAATTAATTTATTATTTAAGTCTTTAATTATAACATATTCATGAACTAAATCATTTATTAAGCCATTTCGAAATAATAATTGTTTAATAGATTCAATTTCATTAATTTCTCCTTCATGAACAATTCGCGGCATTTGATAATAATAAATAATTTTATCACCTCTTCAATATAAATATTGATTAAATTAAATCAAAAAAATTAATCAAAACTAAAAATCAATTAATAACATAAATAATAAAAGAAATTTAATTTAACTATACTAATTATTTTAACATTAAAAAAGAAAATTTTATAAATATTTATCAAAAAAAGAAGTAATTTTGGATAATATTAAAAACAACAAGATATTACAGAAAATAAAATTAAAAATAAAAACAATGAAACAATAAGTAAAACAAATTAACCATATTTTTTCATTTAAATTTTTAAAATGTAATAAATTAAATAACCAATTATACCAAACATTAACTAAAGATAATTGCATATGAGCGTAAACCCAATAACTCGAAATAAAAAAACAACAACTTCTTAAGAAATATACTAATAATAAACCCAAAAAAATATTTTTTTTATTGTCGACAATAAATTTTTTTTTATTGATAAAAACCCCCACTAAACTCAATAATAAATCAGGCAAAATATAATCAAAAATGCAAGACAAAAATAATTGAATTCTAGTAAATAAAAATAATTGATTTAAAGATAATAAAAAATTATAACTTTTTATTAAATGAAAAACCGCATATAAACCACAAATTAATAAATGTGTTAAAAAATTATTATAAATACCTGATAAACAAAAAATAATCAAAGAAAATTTAAATATTTGACCACCTAAAGGTAAAAATAAAAAAGGAGTTAAAAATTTGCTAAATAAATCTATAAAAATAGCTAAAGAAAGAAAATAACTTATTAATACCACTTTACGTAATATAAAATTATTAGATAATCGCATAAACATAAAAAAATATTAATTACAAATTAATTTCTTAAATTATTGTAATTTAATATTATTTCCTTTAAATTTTAAAAACCCCTTTATAAATTAATTCTAATAAATAAATAATCGATGGATAAACCATGGCTAATCCTAAACCTACAAACGCTCCTATAAAAGTACCTAAAGTAATTCCTAAAAATCCTTTTTTCGAACTAAAAACAAAAATACCCTGAATAATAAAAATGAACATAGATTTTAAATAAATAATAGTTTCTTCTAATTCTTGAGGATCATTAATTTGATATTGATATATTCGATGACTATCAAAAACATTAGAAAAATTGATTTGATTATTTATGTAAACAGTTCTATTATTTAACTTCCAAGAAATAATTAATAAAAAACTTAAAATATTTAAGATATAAAATAAAATAATAACCCATTTTTTTTGCCAAAATTTACTATCTATTAAATATGCCCAAACAACATCACACTTATTATTAAACAAAATTGATTATTACCTCCTGTTTGCTAAAATTATTATTCATCTACCATATCTAATTTTAATTTAAAAGAATTTTGGAAATTATAATTTAAAATATCTTGATTATAATCATTATCTTTCGATTTTTTTTTACAAAAATTAGTTAAATATTGACTATGTTCTATATAATCCAAATCACAATCTTGAAGCATTTGTGCACGAGTTAAATCAAATGCATTATCTAATGCTCCAGCAAAAATCAATTTTTGTAATAATTCCTTATTTAAAACTTCCCTTAATCTCATTTTAAAATCATAAAAATTTTCAAATTTTTTTATAGAACGCTCTTGTATCAGAATCTTACACATTTCTAAATTCATATCTTTAATAAAATTTAGAGGTAAAAAAAGTTTATCATCCAAAATTAGACAACTACTAACATTGCTATATACAATATTAGGTTTTTTAATTTTTATATATTTTTTTATTTTTGATAACCATTTTTGAATGGTTACATAATCATAGGGATCTTCTTCTAAATAAACCATTCCAAAATAAAGCAAATAATTAGCTTTTAAATAAGCCATTCTGTAACTAATTAAAGCATAAGCTGCACCGTGACTTTTATTAAAAATATAATTAGAAAATTTCGAAATATAATCATAAACTTGACTAGCTGATTCCGCTGTTCTCCGATATAGAACGCTTTGATCCATAAATCTTTTTTTTAAATTAACATTGCTATCTTCAGAAGATTTAGACATAATTTGTCTCATAAATAAATCTGCTTGACCCAAATCATAACCTGAAAATTCTGAAGCTATTCTCATTATTTGTTCTTGATATAAAACAATACCATAAGTATCACGTAATATATTGTCTACAACATCTATACCAGTAAAATTTACTTTTTTATTAATTCTATTATTTATATAAAGATCTACAAATTTTATAGCGCCAGGTCTATTAAAAGATAAAACAACAATCAAATCTTCAAATGTTTTAGGTTTAATAAGTTTTATCACTTTTATAGCAGAAACAGATTCTAATTGAAAAATATATTTTGTATCTCCTTGTTGCAATATATTATAAGTGTTAACGTCGTTGAACGCTATATTAGCTAAATTAATTTCAATTTTGCCTTTTTGTTCAATCAAATTTAAAATTTTATTAATTAAAAAAAGATTTCGTAACTTTAACAAATCTAATTTAATAAAACCTAATTTTTCTAACTGTTTATGATCAAATTGCAAACGATATAATATTACAGAATTATTAGAATTTTTTTGAATAGGTAAATGTTGAGACAAATCTGCTTTAGTAAAAACTACTCCCGAAGGATGAGTACCAACTAATCTAGGAATCCCTTTAATAATAGATGAAAATTCAGAACAAATTGACTTTATATCAATTTCAAGACCATTTTGTTGAAGAAACTCTAAATCTAGACGAAACAAATCTTCGGAATATTTTTGAAAAGTAATTAAATTAGCGATATGTTCCATTCCATATTTATCTACAAGATATCGCATTAATGTAACAACTTGATTGTCAGGAACATCTATATCTATATCAGGAACAGTTGTTCTTTTAAAATTTAAAAATCTCTCAAAAATTAAATTATATTTCAAAGGATCAATCTCAGTAATTCCTAAACAAAAACATAACAAAGAACCAACCGAAGAACCTCTTCCAGGACCTATCAAAATTTTTTGATTTTTAGCATATTGTATTAAATCAAAAACAATCAAAAAATAATCAACATAATTCATTTGATTAATTAACATTAATTCTTTCTGCAATTGCTTAATATAAAAAATATGTTTTTCTAAATTTATATTTTTTTGCAAATAACTTGTTAAAAAAATATTAGCCTTTGTTCGTAAATATTCCAACTTATCACAAGATACATCATTTTTAAATGAACATACGGTTGAAGGAAAAACAAAATTATATTTAATCGTTGATAAAAATTTTTCTAAATCAAGAAATAATTCATAATCATTAAGATTATAAAGTTGATAACGTTCTTGAATTTTTTTTTGATCAATAAATTTAACATCTAACTCCATTTGTTCATTGTTATGATTAAAATTCATAAATTCTCGATTATCATTTTGATAATTACTTATTTTACATAAATATTCATAAATTAATTTTTCTTCCGAAGACAAATAATTAGTCTTATTAACTATAACTACTTTTAAATTTAATTTTTTAACTATCTTCAAAAAAAAACCAGCATAATCTTGTAATAAAAAAGATTGCAAAGAAAATCCAAAAAATAAATGATTAATATTTATTTTAAAATACCGAAAAGTTTCCGAAATAAAATTTTCATTTTCATAATTAGTCAAATCTATAATTTTATCTTTTAAAATATCACATAAAATAAAATCTAAATTAGATAAAATACCAAAAATACCATCTCGGAATTTTTGAAATTCTGTTAAAGTAATTTTATTATTTAATTGGATAAAATTTAAAATTTTAATTAAATTATTAATACCATTATTATCAAAAGCATAAATCAAAAAACTAATTTTAACATCACGATATTTCAAAAGATCAAAATAAATATAAATTTGCGCACCTATAATAGGTTTAATATTATATTGGTGACAAAAATTAATTAATTGCATCATCCCATATAAATTTTCAAAATCACTTAAAGCAACAAAATTATATTTACTTTCAAAAGCTTTTTTAACCAAAGCTTCTACAGAATGAACACTTTTTTTAATACTATAAAAACTTTGTAAATAAAAAACTCCCGTCATAAAAAATAAAACACTCTCTTACTTACAATAAACAATTATATTCAATTTAAAATAACTTATATATTAAATTAAAATATAAAATCATCAACTGCAAAATTAAATAATTTTTAATTCAAAATTTTTTTTAAATTTCGTTTATCATACTCTGTTTCAAAAAAATCCAAAATATTCGTATTTTCGTCATTATTTATTATTTGAAATTCAGCAAAATAAAAAGATTCCAAAAATATTATAATCATATACAAATTATATTCTTGGGTAGGTAAAAAAGATTCTTGTTCTTGAAGATAATATAATAAATGTTCTTGTAAAAATTCAATATTAATTAAAATTTCTGATAATGAAAATTTTTCTATAATTTTATCAGCTAATTTAATAATATAAATATTATCTATATTCTCATAATAAATATCAGAATAAATCTGAGAATGATTTATAATCTGTAAAAAATATAAAAATAATTTTTTTATTTTACAAAATAAAAATAAATTTTTCATTATTATCAATCCTTTGTTAATAAAATGGAAAAACAAATTAATAATTAATGAATTTATAATATTACAATAAATCCTATATTATTTTTTTAAATGAGGAAATAAAATCACATCACGAATATTAGAATTATCAGTTAATAACATTATTAAACGATCTATTCCTATACCTAAACCTCCAGTAGGAGGCATTCCATATTCTAAAGCTTCTATAAAATCTTCATCTAATTCATGAGCTTCATCATTACCTAATGTTTTTTGTAATATTTGTTCTTCAAAACGTTTTCTTTGTTCAATAGGATCATTTAATTCGCTAAAAGCATTTACCAATTCCTTACCAGCTACAAACAATTCAAATCTTTCAGTTAATTGTGGATTTTGCGGATTTACTTGAGCCAAAGGACTTACCTCTATAGGATAATTAAAAATAAAAGTAGGTTGAATCAAATCTGGTTCTACAAATTTTTCAAAAAAAGCAACTATAATATGACCTTTTTTATAAAAATCTTCCAAAGAAATATTATGTTTTCGGGCCAACTCTTGACATGATAATAAAGATATATTCTCATTAAAATCAATATTAGTTTTTTGTTTAATAATTTCTATCATATCATATTTATAAAAATGATCAAATTTAATCAAATTCCCTTGATAATTAAATTCTAATTTACCTAAAAGTTTATAACAAATATCTTTTAAACATTTTTCTACCAAAGACATCATAATATTAATATCGGCATAAGCTAAATAAGCTTCTATAGTTGTAAATTCGGGATTATGACTAGCATCAATACCTTCATTACGAAATACTTTACCTATTTCATAAATAGCTTTCATACCACCAACAATTAATTTTTTTAAAGAAATTTCTGTAGCAATTCTTAAATAAAAATTAGTGGATAAACTATTATGATAAGTAACAAAAGGTCTAGCATTAGCCCCACCTACACAAGAATTTAATACAGCGGTTTCAACCTCTAAAAAATTTTCATTATTAAAAAAATCTCTGAGAAAACGAATAATTTTTGATCTATCAACGAAAGTTTTACGAGATCGCTGATTAACAATTAAATCTAAATAACGTTTTTTACGCATTATTTCTTTATCTTGTAAACCTTTATATTTATCAGGCAACGGTCGTAAACTTTTACTTAACATTATCAATTTAAAAATTTTAATAGTTAATTCCCCTTTATTAGTTTTGAATAATACACCTGTAACACCAATAATATCCCCCAAATCAGACCAACTATAAATTTGAAACTCTTTTTCCGTAATATTATCACGTCTTACATAAATTTGTATATCAGATTCAAAATCACGTATATTAGCGAAACCCGCTTTACCTTGTATCCTTTTTAAAATAATTCTACCGGCCACAGATACTAAAATTTGTTCTCGTTCTAATTGATCAAATGTCCAAGATTTATATTTCAACAATAAAGAATTAATTGAGTTAGTTTCTGTAAATTTATTACAAAAAGGTTCTATATTGTTTCTCTTTAAATTATCTAACTTAATTCTTCTAATCGCTTCTTGTTCCGTTATATCTTCTTTATTCATATAATTTAAAACTCCTAATTTATAAATCATAACCTATACTATTATACTATTATATTTTTTTCATTAATAATTTGTAATAATTATAAATAAATAATAAATAAATAAAATAAAAAAAAGAATCTTTTTTGCAAAAAAGATTCTTATGATAAGAAAATAATGTGCATAAGCCATGTTCTGTTCTTATTTAATAAATAAGTGTGATCATTTATCTCTATTTTTAAAATAGTATAAAAATTAATTTTTCTTATAAAGGGAATATCAACTTTTATATGCCCCTACCTTTTTTTGGGTTGCTAGCTTGAGGGGTTTACCGCGTTTCACTTGATTATTTCTAATCAATTCGTCTCTGTGGCACTTTATTTTTACATTCATAAACTTATTAATTTACAAAATAAGTTCTTAGAACTTCAAAGCCGTCATTTAAATAAATTTAAATGCCTTAAGTTATTTTTTTCTTAAGCACAAACACTACATACATTTCCCAAGATACGGATAGATTAATTGCGTTTTTTATGCAGCGATTTGTATTTGCTGTTTTATTTACAATCAGCCCCCGTCCAAACCGGACAAGCAAGTTTCCAAGCATCCGGCTTTCCCTAATTTACTCTCT
>NZ_MWKN01000044.1 GCF_002009625.1 Candidatus Phytoplasma citri | reverse complement strand
GGAAAGCGGTGTGCTTGGAAACTTGCTCGCACCGTTTGGACGGAGGCTGATTGTAAATAAAACAGCAAAGATAAATCGCTGCATAAAACGCAATTAATCTATCTGTATTTTACTATAAACGCCCTTTTATTAGATGAAAATCATAATATATTCGATTATGTTAATGGCTTAACAGATTTAAATAACAAAATTATTCGTATTATAGGCGATCCTTATCAAAAATTAACTGAAGATCCTTTAAGAATGTTAAGAATTTTTTATTTTAAATCAAAATTAAATTTTTCTGTAGAAGAAAAAACAGAAAAATTTTTAAAAGATAATATCGCTTTAATAAATAAATTGAGATCTTTTTTTATATTTAGAGAATTTAATAAAATTTTGAAACAACCTTATGTTAATTTAACTTTTAATTATTTATTATATACAAAAGCTATTTATTGTTTAAAAAGTTTAATTTCTGGAATATTATTTTTTATCGAATATAAATTAGAAATTATCGATCCAGATTTTTTTTTCATAATCGCTGTTTATTTAAATAATAAAGTATTTTATGATTTTTCTTTTCCTTATAATCAAAGAATAAAAATTATTAAATTGGTCGCATTATTAAAACAAAAATATCCTTTTTTATCTAATTTAAATAAATTTGAAATATCAAATTTACAAAAAAAATTTTTAAAAACAGGTTTATTTTGAATTATTTATTTGTATGTTTTTATTTTATTGTTAAAAGTGTTTTAAATTTTTGTTATATTTTAAATAATTAAGAAAAATAAAAATGAGTTTAAAAAATTATGATTTATAAAAACCAATTAGAAAATTTAAAGAATGCTGAAATAGGGAAAAAATACCAAATTTTAGGAAAAATTACTAATATTAATAAAGGTGATAATTTTTACAATATAGATGTTTTGTTAACGGAAACGGAAATTATCAATATCAAAATAGAAAATAGAAATTTAGTTTTAATAACTGAAAAAATTTATATTTTTGAAGTAATTAGAAATTTAAAAAGCAATAAATATTATTGGATTTGCCAAAGTTCGAATTTAATCGAAAATATTTTAAATTTAGAAGAAACTTATCAATATTATCGTCTTTTTTTTGTATGTGCTCCGTTATCTTTTGAAAAAGCTGATTTTTTAATTAATAAATATATTAATAAAATTAAAAATTATAATTTAAACAAAATTACAACCGCGTTATACAATAAATATAAATTGCCTTTTTTGATTTCGCCAGCTGCTTTTAAAATGCATCATAATTATTACGGAGGATTAGCTTATCATACTACTAATATGTTGCAAATTACTTTAAATCTGGCCGAAAGATACAATTTTTTAAATTTAGATTTATTATATGCAGGAATTATTTTACATGATATGTTTAAAGTTAAAGAATTTAATTTTTCGAAAAAAGAATATACTAAAGAAGGAATTTTATTAGGTCATTTAGTTTTAGCTGTTAATTATGTTCATGAAGAAGCTGTTTTATTCAATATTCAGGATACAGAAGAAATATTATTATTAAAACATTTATTAATTTCTCATCATGGTTTATTAGAATATGGTGCTTTAAAAACTCCTCAAACAGGTGAAGCATTTTTGTTATGGCATTTGGATAATATAGATGCCAAATTAACTTCTTTAGGAGAAACATTAGCTAAAACTTCTGCAGGTAGTTTTTCGGAACCTTTAGCGGTTTTCGAAAAAAAGTCTTTATACAAACCAAATTTATAAAATTTTATATTTATTTTTATAATTTAGAAAAATAATGATGTTTAATAATAATGTTTGTTATTGATGTAATGAATAATTAAAAATTTAAAAATTATTAATATATCTGATGTGGTATTAATAAAAATTATTTAAACTTTTTACTAAAATATATTTAATCTTTTCAAAAAATTATCTATTTTTATTAAAATTATAAATTTAGTTGTAAATACAAAAAGAAATTTTATTATTTTTTTATTTTAATATTTAATAATTTAAAGGAGTTTTTATTGAAAGACAAGACAAAAACTTTATTGATTATTTTTAGATTAATTATGAATTTATTATTATTATTATTTATTTTTTGGTCTCTAATATTAAATTTTAAAAATAATAAGGATTTAATGAATTTAAAATCTGATATATCTAACAAAAATGAAGCAAATTTTTTAAATTTAACTAATAGTTTTGATGAAAAAGAATCTTTTTATCCTACTAATAGTGATAATTTTCTTGATTTTTCAACTTTATCGGGTTTTAAAGAAGAAAAGAAAATAGCTAATTCGTTTATATTGTATATAAAAAAACCTGAAAAATTTAAAGATATTGGTCACATTGAACCTCCTTTAGGTATTTTGTTATATGGTGTTCCTGGAACAGGAAAGACTACTTTTGCTCGGGCTATAGCTAAAGAAACACAGTTGCCCTTTTTTGAACTAAGTGCTTCTATTTTTTCAAAAAAATATAGAGGTCAAGCAGTACAAATGATTAGAAATTTATTTAATGATGTACGTAAAATATCTAAAAAACACCCTGGAGCTATTATTTTTGTAGACGAATGTGAAACTATTTTTCGAAAATTAATAAATTTAGAAGGCGATTCGGAAATTACCAATATTGTTAACCAATTTAAAACAGAATTGACTTCTAATGAAAATGATCCCGAACATCCTATTTTTATTTTAGGAGCGACTAATAATTTTTCACAAATCGATGATGCTATAAAATCGCGTTTTTCTTATGCTATCGAAGTTAAACCAGGTAATAAATTAGAGCGTAGACAATTTTTAGAATTTTTGATGGATCAAAAACTTAAAAATCCATATAGTATGGAAGCTAAAAATTTTTTATATGAAATAATTAATGAAGCTTTAGATAGAATTGAATCTAATTATGATTTTTTAAAAACTAATCGTACTTTAGAAAATTTGATGAAAGCTGCTGCTATGAATTTCGCTATAAAAAGAGCTAATGATGATGATTATCCTAAAGTTAGTAAAGAAACAGTTAATATTGATGATTTGAAAGAAGCTTATCGTAGAATTATTATTACTGATAAAGACTTAAAAATACTAAATGAAGTGGAAAAACAATTTTTAGAAAGAAAAAATTCTTTAAAATAGAAATAAATTGAATCTATTTTTTGATGATGCTAACATCAAATTCGCAAAAAATAAAATATTTAAATATAATATAAAAAAAGCTGTTTATTATAATAAACAGCTTTTATTTTTTTTAAAATTAAAAATTTTATTTTAATTTAAATTTCAAATTTAATCATATTGGTTTTATAGTCATTTATTTTATATATAATTAATTTATATATAAAACGTGTAAGAATTAAAAAATTGGTGATTGTCAAAATTATTAATATAGTTTTCCAATATTGAAAATTACTATTAAAAACATTATTGTCATTAATATCAATATAGTTAGAATAATTATTATTTTCAGAAATGAATATTTTTCTAAAAACTAAAGAAAATTGGTTTTTTATTTCGCTATATTTTTCAATAGATTTTTCAAAATTGTTTTTAGCGCGATCATATTTTAAATTAGAAAGGATAAAATCTTTATTATTTCGTTGCGTTTCGGCTTCTAACATAAATTCATCTCCTTTATTTCGGAAATAAATAGCGCTATTTTCTTTATCAGATTCTATTTCTGATTTGATACTATTTAATTTTGATTTGATATCTTTATTATGAACAAAATAAAAGCTTAATTCTAAAAATTTAGAAATTTCTTCTTTATTTTTGTTAATTATTTTTTTTAATATTAAAGAGTTATTTTTTTTAACTTTATTGATATCGAGATAGATTAACGCGGT
>NZ_MWKN01000043.1 GCF_002009625.1 Candidatus Phytoplasma citri | reverse complement strand
GGCTGATTGTAAATAAAACAGCAAATACAAATCGCTGCATAAAACGCAATTAATCTATCCGTATATAATAAGGTTAATTCTTAAGAATTTGATTTTTTATTAATATTAATTATTTTTAAAATTTTAAAAAATTAATTATTTATTAGGATAAAAGAGGAGTATTTGATATTATATGGCAAAACAAATTGTTTATGGCGAAATAGCAAGAAAAAAAATTTTAAAAGGGATAGATTTATTAGCTAATACAGTTAAAATAACTTTAGGTCCTAAAGGTCAAAATGTTTTATTAGAACAAAAATATGGTAGTCCTTTAATTATTAATGATGGAGTAACTATTACAAAAGAAATTAGTTTTAAAGACGCTTATCATAATGCTGGTGCTAAAGCTATATGCGAAATAGCTACTCGAACTAATGATGCTTCAGGAGATGGTACAACTACAGCTGTTTTATTAGGTCAGAGTATGATTCGTAAAGGTTTTGAAGCTTTAGACACAGGTGGTTTTAAAGGGGTTCTTTTAAAACAAGGTATTTTAGAAGCATCTCGTGTAGTAGCTCAACAACTTTTATCCAAATCTCGTTCTGTTAATACTCAAGAAGAAATCGAAAATGTTGCTACTATTTCGTCTGGTAGCTTAGAAACAGGAAAAATTGTAGCTGCTGCTATTGAAAAAGTAGGTAAAACAGGAGTTGTTAATGTGGACGAATCTAAGAGTTTTGAAACTGTATTAGATGTTGTTGAAGGTATGCAATTCGAAAAAGGTTATGTGTCTCCTTATTTTGTAGTAAATCAAAAAGATTCTTTAATAGAATTAGAACAAGCTGCTATTTTAATTACTGATCATAAGATTAATAGTATATTCGAAATTAATCGTATTTTAGAATATTCATTAAGTAATAGAGTTCCTTTACTAATTATTGCTGAATCTTTTGATAATGAAATGGTAAGTATTTTGGTCGCTAATAAAAAAGGTAATTACTTAAATGCAGTTGCAGTTGAAGCTCCGAGTTTTGGTGATCATCAAAAAGAATTGCTTCAAGATATGGCTATTTTAACTCAAGCTACTTTTGTTTCTAAAGATTTAAATATGAAGTTAAAAGATGTAGATGAAAAATTTTTAGGTAAAGTTAATAAAGTTATTATTAAAAAAAATAGTACTACTTTGGTAGTTGATAATAAAACTTCTGCTTTAGAAACACGTATTCAAGAAATTCAATCACAAATTTCTAATATTAAAAATATGAAAGATTTTAATCAACATGATTTAAATAATTTGACTAATAGATTAGCTAAATTAACTGGTGGTATTGGTATTATTCATGTAGGAGCTACTACTGAAACAGAATTAAAAGAAAAAAAATTACGTATCGAAGACGCTTTAAATGCAACTAAAGCTGCTATTGAACAAGGTATTGTTCCTGGCGGAGGAAAAGCATTAGTAGAAATTTATAAAACTGCATCAAGTGAATTAAATTCTGCAAACGAAAGTGTTCGTAAAGGTTATAGTATTGTTTTGGAAAGTTTATTAGAACCTACTAAACAAATTGCAACTAATGCGGGTTTTGATGCTTCTATGATTCTTCAAAAACAATTAGAACAAAAAGATAATTTTGGTTTTAATGCTGAAACTGGTCAATTTGTGGATTTAGTTAAAGATGGTATTATGGATCCTACAGCGGTAACTAGACAAGCTGTTTTAAATGCAGCTTCTATAGCATCTATAATGGTAACTACTGGTGCTGCTGTTGTTGAAGAAGTACTAGAAAAAAATTATCCAACAAATATTGATAATATGAATAACGATTTACTTTAATATTTAAATAAATTATTTTATATCTTTTTGAAAAATTAATTCATTAAATCAGGAAAACTTATTTGTTTTTTTGTAATATGAATTAATTTTTTTTTATATCAAAAATATTAAAAAAATGTTAGAATTTTTATTGATATTTAAAAAAACGAATAAAGATTAGTAAAAATTTAATTTTTTTTGATTTTTATTTAATTAAGAAGGTACAAAATCAGTTTTATGAAATTAATTTTTAAATATATTATGCGTTATAAAATTATATTATTTTTAAATATTTTGGCAGTTTTATTTATAGCAAGTGGTGAAATTGGTATTCCTTTGATTATAGGTCGTTATGTTATTGATAATCCTGTTGCTTCGCAAAATTTTTTATTTTTTACTTTTTCTTTATTATTATTGGTTTTGTGTGCTATCTTAGGTAATTTAATTATTAATTTTTGTTCGGCTAAAACATCATCTTTAATCTTTAAAGATTTAAATGCAGATATTTTTAAGAAAATTCAGACTTTTTCAATTATAGAAATGAAAAATCTTGGTGTTCCTTTTTTGATGAATTGTAGTATTACTTGTGTTGGTCAAATTGTTAATTTTATGGCTAGTCTTTATAGAGCTTTAATTGTGGCTCCTATTATGTTGATAATTAGTTTAATTTTAATTTATCGAATTTACATGGTTTTTTCTTATATTGTTTTATCTATTATACCTTTATTAGTTATTATTTTTGTTTGTATTATTTTTAAAAATTATTTATTATCTACAAAAAAACAAAAATTTTTAGAAAAAATAAACTCTAAAGTTCGGGAAAATTTAACTGGTATTAAAGTTATTAAAAGTTTAAATACAGAAAATTATGAAGGTTATCAATTTGATAAAATAAATTCTAAATATGCTCTTTTAAATATTCATTTGTTTAATTCAATTTTTTCAATGGAACCTTTATTTTATTTATTATTGAATATTTCTATTATTTTTACTACTGGTTTTGGCGCTTATATTTTAAAAACAGGGACATCAAATGATTTTCATTTAGGTGGTTTATATAATTGTATTAATTTACAATATCATATACTTTATTCTATTTTAAATTTTTTATTATTGTTTACTATGTTTCCTAAAGCTTTAGTTTCTTTGCGTAAAATAGAATATTTATTAAATATAAAACCATCGATTAAAAATAATTTAAAATATAATTTAACTTTATCTAAACCTATTGTAAGTTTAGAGTTTAAAAATGTTTATTTTCAATATTCTAATGATGATAAAATGATTTTATCAGATATTAATTTTAAAGTTAAAACTTCAGAATTAATTGCTGTAGTTGGTTCTACAGGTTCTGGAAAAAGTACTTTAATTAATTTAATTCCTAGATTAATCGATCCGACAAAGGGTTGTTTGTTAATTAATGGAGTAGATATTAAATTATATAATTTAATTTCTTTAAGAGATAAAATTGGTGTAGTTTCTCAAAAAAATATTTTATTTAAAGGTACAATTTTCAGTAATTTATCTTTTGGAAAATCTAATGCAAATTCTGAAGAAATTTTGGAATGCGCTAAAATATCTCAATCTTATGATTTTATTAATAAAACTAAATGCAAATTACAAGAACCAGTTAGCGAATTAGGTTCTAATTTTTCCGGAGGACAAAAACAAAGATTAGCTATTACTAAGGTTTTATTAAAAAAACCTGATATTTATATTTTTGATGATTCTTTTTCTGCTTTAGATTATCAAACTGACCTAACTATTCGTAAAAATTTAAGTTATTTACGTAAAAATTCTATTATTATTATAGTAGCGCAGAGATTAAGTTCTATTTTAAATGCTGATAAAATTATTGTTTTAGATGATGGAAAAATTATAGATATTGGTAAACACGAAGAATTAATGAATAGATGTCAAATTTATAAAAATATTGCTTTTTCGCAAAAAATAAAAGAGGTTCTAAATTGAAAAAAATATTTTATTTTTTACAACCTTTTCGGAAAGAAATTTTGGTTAGCATTTTTTTGATTTTTTTAGTTGCTGCTATAGATGCTTTTATTGTTATTTTTGAAGGAAATATTATTATTAATTTTATTCAAAATAATTTTAATAATAATTCTAAACTTATTTATGTTGATAATATTATTCTTAATTTTATACGGCAAAAGTTACTAAGTAATTTTCAAATTATATCTGAATATATGAGTTATATTATTCTTTTATTATGTATTAATTTATTTTTATATTTTTTATGTATTATTGCCAGATTTATTTATAATAAATTGATAATTGTTATTATTCATAAATCTATTCAAAATATTAGACAAAGCGTTTATCAAAAAATGTTAAAGTTACCTATATCATATTTTGAAAATAATACTATAGGCAATATTATGAGTATTGTTATAAATGATTTAGAAACAGTTTCGAATGGTTTACAACAATCTTGTGTAGCTTTTGTACTTTCTTGTTTTAGTATTATAATGATTATTTTTATTATGTTTTGGGCCAATTTAAGATTCGCTTTATTAATTTGCTTAATGATACCAAGTTCTTTATCTGTTATTTGGTTAATTAATAAAAAAGCGCGCTCAGTTTTTATTCAAAGATTTGAAAAAACAGGTGAATACTTAGGATTTTTACAAGAAAAATATACCGGACATAAAGAGATTATTTTATATAATCAACAATCAAATAATATTAGTGATTTTCAAAATTTAAATCAACAATTAGCTTATATTATTTTTAAATCTAATTGGATTTCTGGATTAGTGATGCCTATTATTAATAGTTTCACTTATATTGTGATGACTTTTATTGTCGTAATAGGTTATTTTTTGTTGAATTATCAAAATACGGAAATACCGTATTTATTATTTAAATTAGGTTTTGGTACTATTCAATTGGGACTTTTTCAATCTTTTATAAAATACATTTGGCGTTTAGGCAATCCTTTAAGAGATTTGAGTCAGATGTTTGTTATTTTACAATCTACTTCTTCCGCTGCAAATCGTGTTTTGAATTTTTTATCAGAAAACGAAGAATTAGATGCGAAAAATAATTTAATTATTCCTGATTCAGTTCAAGGTTATGTTAAATTTTCAAATGTAAATTTTCAATATCAAATTGATCAACCTATTCTTTGTGATATTAGTTTTGAGATTGACAAACATAAAATGGTAGCTATTGTTGGTCCTACAGGTTCAGGAAAAACTAGTTTAGTGAATTTGTTAGTTCGTTTTTATGATGTTACTTCGGGTACAATTTCAATTGATGGAATAGATATTTCTACTATTCCGAAAAGTGATTTACGTAAAATGATTGGTATAGTAGTTCAAGATTCTTGGTTATTTCATGGTACTATTATGGATAATATTCGTTATGGCAATTTCGATGCTACAGAAGAACAAGTCATTCAAGCCGCTAAACAAGTTAATGTTCATGATTTTATTATGACTAAGCAAGATGGTTATAATACTATGATTAATGAAGAATTAGATAATATTTCTCAAGGAGAGAAACAATTAATTACTATTGCTAGAACTTTTTTAAATAATCCCTCTATAGTTATTTTAGATGAAGCTACTGCTTCTGTTGACACTCAAATAGAAATTATTTTTCAAGAATCTATGCAAAAATTATTAAAAAATAAAACTTCTTTTGTAATCGCTCATCGTTTATCTACTATTGTAAATGCGGATATTATTTTAGTTTTACAAAACGGTTTGTTAGTTGAAAAAGGTAGTCATATAGAATTATTGAATAAAAAAGGTTTTTATTATAATTTGTATAATAGTCAATTTCAATAAATATTAATCAATTTAGATAATAATATAAATATAAAATAGTTTGGACAAAAACGAAGAATTGAATAGTTTTCGATTTTATTTTTAAGTTTATTTTTGAGGTTATTTGAGGTATAATGAAAGTGGGTAATTTGTTTTTTAATAACTATAGACAGAATACCCAAAAATTTAAATTAAAAATTATACTTTATCAAACTTAAGAATTTGAAAAATGAAAAAAATTTTAAAACTTGAAAATTTACGAAATAAAATTTTAAATAATATAAAAATTTAATTTTATTAAAATAGTTTATTTAATTGTATTAATTGTTGTAAAAAATTAATTGAATATTGAATAAGGGAGCGTACTATATTTGAACAAACCATTAAATTTTAATAAAAAGTTTATAGGTTTATCTTTATTGATATTTTCTGTTTTAGTAATCCCTTTGATAATGTTTTGTATTGGTATTTTTGAAAATTCAGATGAAATTGATTTATTAGAAAATGAATCTATTTTAACACAATCACAACAGGATAAGGTGCGCAAGTTCGGGCGTTTAATTTAGGAGATTTATATGGTCCTCCTAGCATAGGGATAGCATGCTAAGCCGTTGAATTTACCTGAGAATGAAAATTTATAAGGGAACATAGCATATTCAAAAAGCATAATTATTTAAAATAATGATATTTTTTAAATATATGCGAGGCGAAGTTAAAATAAGCATGAAATTTTTTAAATTAAAGCTATTAATCTGAAATAAATCAAAAAATATGTTATTCATGAATAAATATTATTGATAACATACTAAACGCATTAATTGTATTTTTCTTTATCTTGCAATTAAGTTCTATCCTAAAAATATTTTTTATTTTTGAAACTTATTTTTTAACGTTTTTCATATATTTTCACAAATATAATGGGATGATTTATTTTCAAGAAAGCCATGCGATCTTTAACACTTACCAATAATTAAACAGCTACCTTGGATAAGCTTCTTATAAGAAATTTAATTAAGATTTTTACAAATATCTTTTTTGAATAAGGTATTTATTAATTTAGATTTGAGCATTTATGCCCAATCATGTATCCGCCTTAGATATTTTATAAATGCTTACAGAGTTTTATAGTACTCGTAGGGGTCATGTCCTACCAAGGAGCAGGTAATACCTGTACACAAGGGGAAGAAAAACAGATTAAATTATACATATTATTGTTTGTATAATTTAACTCGGAAAGCCGTATGCATAGGAATATGCCCGTGCGGTTTGGGTGAGGGTTTAATATAACTTTTTATATAAATTTTTATAAAATTAATTATGTTATTTCTATTCAGGGCGCCAAAAGATGCCTAAATATCGAGCGATTTAACCAATTGCCAGTGCGAATAAACACTGAAAGGATAAGAACGGTTTTTTAAACGAAAGAATAAAGAATTACAGCAGTTCTTAAAAGCGGGTTGCGACGAAGTAGTTAGTCAAGAGGATACTGCCACCAAATGGTTCTAAGGGAAAGCTCGAGAAGGCCTAAGAAATAAAGTAGATGTAATAATTTTACCTGTCTCGTAAACTACTGAGACCGAGCAGTCCAGAGTCTATCAATATATGTGAATAGTATTGGGTAGTTTATTCATTAAAAAAACCTGGAATCTCACCGTTAATCTAATGGTCACTTCACCTAAGGAACCGAGGTTGATATTTAGAGTAACTTGGAGAATCCTAAAGGCAGAATTATTAAATTAATCAATAATAATTGATAATGAAATAAAATTCATTAGGCCCAAGGATAAAGCGACTTTTTAGTAGTCGGAGGAGTAAAACTTAATTTGGAATCATTTAAGTCAATCGTCCTCTCAGGAAGAAGGTTAATGACCTTTATAGGGCGAAAGAAGTCAGTAATTTATTGTTTATTCCAGGATTAAAAAAGAGTTAGCATAGATGATAATAACTATTTTAATTTAAGAAATTAAGTTTTTGCGAATCTTAATATTATGTAAAATCGTTCATTAAATAATTAAAATATCATTAAAGATAGTTTTATAAGGGAATTATTTTTAGAGAATTAATCAAAAATAAACGATATTCTAAATTTAAGAAACAAAAAACGTTCAGAATAAACAAACTAACCATTGGCGACATTAAGTTAGTCCTCGAATGAGGGTAAATTATGGCAAGCCGGATGCTTGGAAACTTGCCCGTCCGGTTTAGATGGGGGCTGTTTTGTAATACATATCAGAAAGTACATATCTGATAAGCAAACGCAAATAATCTATCCATATCATGAACAATCTGAACATAGTGTTAATAATAATGATGGTGATATTTCTTCGAATTCTATATTATCTGGTTCTGGTTCTTTACAGGAACAATCTGTTAATTCTCCAACGGTTTGGGATACAGCGAAAAATGCATTAAATTTTGTTAATAATAATGCAGATGAATTCAAAGAATTTTCAGAAAATGCAAAAGAAATTGCAGAAGGTGTAAAAGGGATTGTAACCGTTGTTAAAGATTCAGTTTCACCAACTAACGATCAATCGTCGAAGGGAAATAATAATTCAGTTTCACCAACTAATGATCAATCGTCGAAGGGAAAGAATAATTCAGTTTCACCAACTAACGATCAATCTTCGAAGGGAAAGAATAATTCAGTTTCATCAACTAACGATCAATTAGTTGATACGAGAGATTCTAATAAGATAAAAACATCTCAATTACAAAAACCAATACCATCGGGTTTACAAGAGGATAAATCTCAATCTATTAAACCAAGAAATTCTCAAAATAAAAAAAAGTCTTAAAAAAATTCAAAGAATATGGCGATAACTTTTTAGAATCCTCAAAACATACTTCTTATGAACAAATATCTTCTATTATTTCAAATGAAGATTCACTTCAATCAATAGATTATAATTACGAAGAGAACGAAAAACTTTCTTTACTTTCCGATAGTTTGATAGACAAAAATTTAGATCCAATAAATAATGTCTTCGAAAAAAAAACTTCAATTAAAGAGATTTCGTATTCCAAAAAAACATTACCTCGTAGTTTTGGTTTGAAATATGTAACATCTTTGTTTGTTGCTTCGTTTGGTGTAGTTCGTGTATTTGTTTCTAAAGTGATTTTTGCTTTTAGATAGTTTTTGACAATTTTGAATAAAATTTCTTAATTTATTAAAGTACATAAGATTTAAAAGTTGCTTTATTTTAAATTAAAATATATAAATATTTTAACTATTATCCATTAAAAACTCATTTAAGAAAATCAAATAATTTAATATTTATATAGAATATATATAGTGTTATTTGTGTTTAGTAATATTTAATATATTATTTTAATAACTTAAATGTGGTTTTTTATAAATTTTCATTATAATAAGCAAATTAATTAAAAATTAATTTGTTTATTTTTTTTGTTTTTAAAAAAAATTAAATTATTTATTTTAAATTATGAAATAAATTTTAATTATAAATTATTTTGTTTTTAACATTATATTTTAATCAATTAATTTTTAAATAATATTGAAAATAAATAATTAAAATGGAAGGCATAAATTTATTATCATGTTAGGAACATCAACAAAATGGTTCCTTGCTTTGTTTATTTACTTGCCCTTAATTATTGTTATTTTAGGATTATTGTATTATTTAATTTTTTATTATCAACAAAAAATTAAAAAAATTATACAAACGACCAAACAAAAAGCTCAAGAAAAAATTTCTAGTGCTCAAATGATAGCTCAAGAAATGATATCAAAAGCTAAACAAGAAATCCATATTTTAAAAAAAGAAGTTGAAGAAGATTTGAATTTGAGAAGACGAATAATTGTTAATTTAGAAGAACAAATTATTCATAAAGAAGAATTGTTAAATTCTCGAACTAGATATTTAAATGATAAAGAAGAATTATTATACATGAAAGAACAAAAAATTAATATTTCTCAAGAGCAAATCGAACAAATGCAAAATAAAGTTCAAAATCTTATTATAAAGAGACAGAACGAATTAGAACATATCGCTTCTTTAACTAAAGAGCAAGCTAAACAAATTATTATGGAAGAAATTCGTAAAAATTCTCAACAAGAAATTATGAATTATATTAAATCTCAAGAAGAAGAATATAAATTTCAAGTTAAAAAGAAAGCTCATGTTTTGCTAGTATCAACTATGCAACAATTATCTCGTAAAATTTCTTCCGAAAATAATGTGGATATAGTTTATTTAGATAATAATGAATTAAAGGGGAGAATTATTGGCAAAGAAGGAAGAAATATTAGAACTTTTCAAATTATAACAGGGGTAGATTTAATTATAGATGATATACCTAATACTGTTATATTAAGTTCTTTTGATTCTAAAAGACGGGAAATAGCTCGTCGTACTTTAGAAAATTTAATTTTAGATGGTCGTATTACACCTGTTAGTATAGAACAAACTTTTACCAAGGTTCAAGATGAATTTGATAATTTTATTCAAGATATAGGCGAAGAAGCTATTTTAGAGGCTAAAATAGGTTTTTTGGATGAAGAATTAATAAAATTATTAGGTTCTTTGCATTTTCGTACCAGTCATGGACAAAATGTTTTAAAACATTCTTTAGAAGTATCTTTTTTAGCAGGAAAATTAGCTGCAGAAATAGGGGAAAATGAAGTATTAGCTCGTCGCGCAGGACTATTACATGATATTGGGAAATCTTTAGATTATCAATTAGAAGGAAGTCACGTTAAAATAGGTTTAGATATTGTTATGAAACATAAAGAACCTTTAGAAGTAATAGATGCTGTAGCATCTCATCATGAAGATCAAGAACCTAGTAGTATTATTGCTGTTTTAGTTGCTATTGCTGATGCTATTAGCGCTTCTAGACCAGGAGCTCGTCGTGATTCTTTAGATAATTATATTAAAAGAATTACTCAATTAGAAGAAATTGCTAATAAAATTCCTGGTGTAGAAAAATCTTATGCTATTAAATCTGGCCGAGAAATTAGAGTTATTGTAGATCCTAAACAAATTGATGATTTAGCTATTTTTACAGTAATTCAAACAATTAAAGATCAAATTATGAAAAATATTAGATATAATGGTAGTATTAAAATAACTGTTATTAGAGAAGTTCGTTTAACCGAAATTTCAAATTTAAGTATTAGTTAAGTTTAATACAAAGGTAGTATCATTATGAATATTCTTTTTATTGGAGATATTTGTGGTTCGATAGGAATTAATTATTTAATTGAAAAAATTAATTTTTTAAAACAACATTATAAAATCAATATTGTTATTGCGAATGCTGAAAATGCGGCAGAAGGACAAGGTTTAGATTTCCAAAGTTTTTATAATTTAAAAATTTCAGGTGTTAATATGATTACTCTAGGTAATCATACTTTGAAAAATTATGATTTAAAGTCATTTATAGAAAATACTAATATTATAAGACCGTTGAATGATGATAGTTTACATTTCGGATGTGGTCATAAAATTATTCAGTATAAAGATAAAAAACTTTTAATTATGAACGCTTTGGGCCGAGTTTTTATGAATAATAAATTTTTATCTTGCCCTTTTAAAAAAATAGAACATGTTTTAAAAGTTTATAAAAATCAATATCATTATGCTTTTTTAGATTTTCATGCTCAGGCAACTAGCGAAAAACTAGCTTTAGCAAATTATTTTGATGGTAGAATTAATGCTATCGTAGGAACTCATACTCATGTTCAGACTAATGATGAAAGAATTTTGCCTAAAAAAACTCTTTATATTTCTGATGCAGGTATGACAGGGCCTTTAGATGGTATAATAGGTCAAGATAAAAATATTATTATTAATAATTTTTTAAATAATCACAAATTAAAACATAAAATTGCTCAAGGCAAAAGACAGTTAAATGGAGTTGTTTTAACTTTAGGAAAAAAACAAAAAATTATGAAAATTAAGTATCATGAATAATAAAATACAAAAAAAAATTATAGTTATTACAGGCCCGACTGCTTCAGGTAAAACTTCTCTTTCTTTGAAATTAGCTGATTTTTTTTGTGGAGAAATAATTAATGCTGATTCAGTTCAAATTTATAAAGAATTTAATATTGGTTCGGCTAAAATTTCTCTTAAAGAAACTCATATACCTCATCATTTGTTGGATAATATTAATCCTGGTGATAAATATAATATTTTTGATTTTCAAAAAGATGCGAGAAATAAAATTTTGAATATTCAAACCCCTTTTATAGTAGGAGGAAGTGGCCTTTATATTAAAGCTGCTTTATTTGATTATGAATTTGCTATTTCGGAAGATTATGAAAATAAATCTTATCAAAATTGTACTTTAGAAAATATGTTAAAATTAATTTTTCAAAAAGATCCGAAATTAGTTATAGATATAAAAAATTCTCGTCGAGTTATTAGTGCTTATCGTCAAGTTATGTGTAATAGTTTAAGATCTCAAAAAATTGGCTCAAATAAACCTTTATTTGATATTTTAACTATTTATTTGAATTTAGATCATCAATTTTTGAAACCACGTATTATATTAAGGTTAGAAAAAATGTTGAAACAAGGATTTGTGGGAGAAGTTAAATATTTAATAAATAAATATCCTAATGCTAATTTTAATATTATTGGTTATCGAGAAATTAAAGATTTTTTAGAAAAAAAGATTTCTTTTCAACAAGCTTATGATTTGATTATTACTAAAACTCTTAAATATGCTAAAAGACAAAAAACTTGGTTTATGAATCAAATGTCATCTTTAGTACAATTAGAAGCTTTAGATCCTAAATTAGAAGTTAAAGCTATCGATATAATTAAAAATTTTTTGAAAAAAGGTGAACAAAAATGATTAACACAAATGATTTTAAAACAGGAATGACTATTAAATTAAAAAATAATATTTATCAAATAATTGATTTTTTGCATGTTAAACCTGGCAAGGGTTCTGCTTTTGTTAGAAGTAAATTAAAAAATTTAAAAACAGGTAGTATTATAGAATATACCTTTAATTCAGGTATTAAAATTGAAACAGCTTTAGTAAACAAAGTGAAATTGAAATTTTCTTATATACAAAACGGAATATATGTTTTTGTAAACGAAAATACTTATGAACAAATTGAAATTGCTGAGTTAGATATAATAAGTATTAAAAAATATTTAGCTGAAGATGTTATTGTTGAATTTCTTTTTTGTGATCAAAATAATATTTTAGGTACTATTTTACCAGATAAAATAGTTTTAAAAGTTTATCAAACAGACCCTATTATTTCTGGCGAAAATAATCGTAAAAGTAATACTGCTTATAAAGATGCTATTTTGGAAACAGGTTTGATTATAAAAGTTCCTGTTTTTATTGGGATTGGAGAAAAAATTGTTATTAATACTTCTAATGATTGTTATGTATCTCGTTATAACGAGAAATAAAATGTAAACAAATAAATATGAATTTTTATTAAATTTTATTTAATAAAAAATATTATCAATAAGGGGTTTCTTTTTTGTTATTATGAATTTTAAAGTAGCTATTGATGGTCCAGCTGGAGCTGGCAAAAGTACTGTTAGTCGATTATTAGCTAATAAATTAAAATGGTTTTATTTAAATACTGGATTATTATTTCGTTTAATTACTTTTTATATATTAAAAAATGAAATAAGTTATAATGATGATTTAGATATTGCTAACTTAGAACAAATATTAAAAAATATAAATATTAAGTTAACAAATACTGGTTTTTATTTAAATAATGAATATTTTTCTGTTAATTTAAATGATTTTTATATTGAACAAAAGGTTTCTAATATTTCTTCTTTGTTACCTGTTAGAAACAAAATTTTAATATTACAATATCAAATAATTCGTGAACATGATTATCTTATTATGGACGGAAGAGATATTGGTACTGTTGTGATGCCACATGCTGATTTAAAAATTTTTTTAACTGCTAGTATTGAACAACGCGCTTTGCGAAAACAAAAAGAGTTGAAAATAATAGGCCAAGATCAAATAAATTTGGCGAAGATTATCAAAGAAATTCAATTAAGAGATTTGAAAGATAAAAAACGTTCTATTGCTCCTTTAAAAAAAGCAGAAGATGCTATTTTGATAGATAATACTGAGTTCTCTGTTACAGAAACAGTTAATTTAATAGAGGATTTAATTAAAAAGAAAATGTTGGTTAAAAATGTTTAAAGTAGCTATTGTAGGTCGCCCTAATGTAGGTAAATCTAGTTTGTTTAATCGCCTTTTAAGGAAAAGATTAGCTGTAGTTGATTCTGAAGCTGGCACTACTAAAGATCGTATTTATGCTAATACTCATTGGTTAAATAAAAATTTTATTATTATTGATACAGGTGGTCTTAGTTTTGATATTTTACCTTTTCAAGAAAAAATTAAATATCAAACTCAAATAGCTATTCAAGAAGCTGATGTTATTATATTTTTAACAGATATTCGAGAAGGAGTTACACAAGAAGATTTTTTTATAGCTAAACTTTTATATTCTAAAATTTCTAAAGTAGTGGTTGCAGTAAATAAAATGGATAATATTAATTTGTTACCGGATATTTATAATTTTTATAGTTTAGGTTTTGATGAAATTGTAGGTATTAGTGTTCTTCATGGTATCGGTATAGGAACACTTTTAGATATTATTATTTCTAAGCGGCCATTAGAACTTGTGTATAATAACATTAAAAATGAAGATGTAGTTAATTTTTGTGTGATTGGAAAACCTAATGTTGGTAAATCTACTTTTACAAATTCTTTATTATCTCAAGAAAGAATGATTGTTTCTGATATTCCTGGTACTACTACAGATGCAGTGAATAATTTATTCGAATATAACCAAAGTTTTTATCGTATTATTGATACAGCAGGTTTAAAAAAAAGAGGCAAAATTCAAATTGGTAAAGAAAAATACAGTTTTTTAAGAACTTCTTTGGCTATATTAGAAAGTGATATTGTTTGTTTTATGATGGATGTTAGTCATAAAATTAGTGATCAAGATAAAAATATTGCTTCTATGATTTTTAAAGCTAATAAACCTTGCATTATTATTGCTAATAAGTGTGATTTGATTGCTAAAAATTATCAAATTCAAGATACATTTGAAAATAAAATTAGAAATGAATTAAAATTTTTGGATTATATGCCTTTGATTAATATTTCTGCTTTGAAAAAATATAATTTAGATAAATTTATAAAAACGTTAGATATAGTTTTTTCAAACTATAAACGTATTTTTAAAGATCATGTTTTAAATGATATTCTATATAAAGCTATTCAATTAAATCCTCCTCATATATTTCAACAAGGAAAAGCTCGTTTTTATTATTTAAAACAAATTTTTAATAAACCACCTACTTTTGTTTGTTTAGTTAATAATCCTCGATTTATTCATTTTTCTTATGAAAGATTTTTGAAAAATCAATTAAGATTAAATTTAGAATTACAAGGTTTACCTATTAAAATAATTTTTAAAAAGAAAAGTGATAATATATGAATACAAAAATTACTATTATAGGAGGAGGAGCTTGGGGAACTACTTTAGCTCAAGTTTTAGCAAACAACGGTCATTTAGTTTTAGTATGCGATAATAATCTTGAATATGTAAATAGTATTAAACAACATAAACATTCTGTTTTTGATAAAAATTTAAATACAAAAATACAAGCTACTTCTTGTTTATCTGAAGCTTTATTATATTCGGATTTAATAATTTTATGTATACCTACTCAAAAAATAAGATTATTATTGCAGGAAATTAATTTGATTTTAAAAAAACAATCAAAAAATTTTATTAACGCTTCTAAAGGTATAGAAGTTTCTAGTTATAAGACTGTTCAAGAAATTATTAATGAAGAATTAAATGTATTTCAGATTAAAAATTATGGTTGTATTATGGGGCCATCTCATGCTGAAGAAGTCATCGAATGTTATTTAACTTTTTTAGTGGCTGCTTCTTCGAATGCTAAATTTGCTGATTTTATATCTTGTATTTTTACTAATTCGACTTATTTAAAAGTTGTTGGTTCAAATGATGTTTATGGTTGCGAAATATGTAGCGCTTTTAAAAATGTTTTATCTTTGATTAGTGGTATTTTAGATGTGAATAATTTTAAAAATAATGCTAAATCTGCTTTTTTTAGTATAGCTATGTCAGAATTATATGAATTAATGAAATATTTGCGATTTTCTTTGGAGACAATTTTAGGAGTAGCAGGATTAGGTGATTTAATAGTGACAAGTTTTAATGAAGATTCCCGAAACTATCAAGCTGGTATTCAAATAGGTTTAGGAACAGATATTAAAAAAATTTATTTAAATAGTTATCAAACTATAGAAGGTATTAATAATTTAAAAGCTTTTTATAATTTGATGTTAGATAAAAATATAAAATTACCTCTTATAAAAAGCGCTTATCAGGTAGTTATAGAAAAAAAACCTATAAATTATCTTTTGGAAACAATTATGAATAAATTTATGCACAAATAACGATTTTATGTTAATAAAATTTATTTTTATGCTAAAATCAAACTAGATTCAAGTTTTTGGACATAATTTTTAATTTTTCGATGTATATTTATATTATTTTTCGAAATATTTAATTTATTTTATCTAAATTTGAATCTTAGTAAGAAGTTGAAAATATTTTTTTAACTTTTAATTATTTTAATTGACAATGATTTTAAAATTTAATAAAGGAGTCAAAAAATAATGAATAAGGCTGAATTGATTTCTAAAGTAGCTAAAGATACAAATATTAAAAAAAAGGATGTTGTGAAAGTTTTTAAATCTTTATATGATACAATGGGCGAAACTTTAAATAAAAAAGAAAAATTTACAATTCCATATTTAGGTTTTTTCAAAATGTCATATCGTAAATCAAGAAAATTTAAAATACCTACTACATCTGAAATTCGTATTACGCCTCCACAAACAGTTCCAACATTTAAAATGAGTACTAAAGTTAAAAGAGATTTTAAAAAAATATTATCTGAATAAAAAGGGTCAATAAAACAGCATAATATCGGATTTGGGCGCCAAAGAGGCCTAAATTTCTTGTTATCTAACCAATAGCCAGGGTCGATAAACCCTGAAAGGATATGGTCGGTTTTGACAAATGAAAGAATGTTGGATTACAGCAGACCATAAAAGCGGGTTGCGACGAAAGCAAATTAGTCAAAAAGACCTCGCCACCAAATAATTCCATGGAGAAGCCTGAAATGGCCT
>NZ_MWKN01000042.1 GCF_002009625.1 Candidatus Phytoplasma citri | reverse complement strand
GCGGTGTGCTTGGAAACTTGCTTGTCCGGTTTGGACGGGGGCTGATTGTAAATAAAACAGCAAATACAAATCGCTGCATAAAACGCAATTAATCTATCCGTATTTATTTCGACAGCTTTTTTTAATCCGATTTTTGACGATGAAGGAGTCGCTTGTCGAGCTAAACATATTATTACTAAAGGAATTTTAAATAATTTTATTCATAATTTGCAAACTGCTAAAATTTTTAATGTATTACCGGAAGGGAATAGTTTTAACGGTTCTATTTCTATGAGCAATTGTTATTTAAAATCAGGAAATAAATCTTTATCTGAATTATTATATGCCGTTAAGAATGGTATTTATGTTAATTCTATAGTAGGTTGTCATGCAGGTATAGATGAGATAAGCGGTTCATTTAGTTTGCAAGCTTCAGGTTTTTGTATTCAAGATGGTTTTATAAAAAATCCTTTTAATATGGTGGTTATTTCTGGTAATTTTTTTGATTTATTAAACAATATTCAAGATATTGCTAATGATTTTAAATTTCAAATTTCTGGATTTGGTAGTTCTAGTGTATATGTTGGTTTTTTAAATATATCAGGTAGTTAAAATTCTATATATTATATTTGAATAAAATAAAAAAAACTATTTATAGCTTTTTAAGGCTATAAATAGTTTATTTATTTTAAGTTATTTTTTTATTTATGCGTTGTTTGTTAAATCTGCGATAGCTTTTTGTACTTTTTGTGACATGTAAGTATTTGTAAGTATTGCTGTAATTGAATCCGAATAAGTAGGATTTGCTTTATCGTCAATTAAGTTTATGATTTTTGTTACATAATAAGTTTGTATTTCATTAGGTAATATACTTGAGTAATATGTACTTGGTAAATCTGCATCGCAATCAAACGCAGCGAATTTAGAAAAACTTGGATCACTGTAATCCCATTCTTGGATTCCGAAAATGTCTTGGAATACTGCGGTTAAGAATTCGCTTAATGCTCCTTTAACTGCGGGTGATAATTTTTTACTATCTTTTATTATCAAATATTGAGTTAAAGATAAAACTTTTTCTTTTTTATCATTAGATGCTCGTGAAAATTGGTCGAAATATAAACCCTCATCATAAGCTTTTATAGACATTTTGGCATTGTTTATAGTTAAAATGGTTAATAAACAAGCTAAACTAACTGAGAAGAATAAAATACTATTTTTTATAATTTTTAACAAAAAAATAGCCTCCTTTTTTAATTTTAATTCTTCTAGTATTATTTTTATCTATGGATAACTTAATTTTAACATTTTTTATTTTTAAAGTAAAGAAAATTATTATTTTGTTGTTGCGATTTAATAAAATTTTTTCCAAAAAGGCTAATTGTTATTTGATTATTTTTATTGTAAATAATATAGTTATTTTTAAAAGCTTGTTCTATACATTTGTTAAAAATTTTATTATTCCATTGTAAATCTTTTTGTATAATGGTTAATTGTTTTTTAAATGGTTGATTTTGATGATTTTCTAAATGAATTAATAAATTTAACATTAATAAATTTTTTTTATGTTTATGATTTTGTATAATTGTCATTATTATACCTTTTCTTTTTTCACAAATTAAAACTAATAAGAAATGTATTAAGGTAATAATAGCTATTAAACTAGCTATTGGTATATCCCATAAGATTCCTAAAAAGTATCCTAAATAAGTATTTATTAAACTGATCCATAAAGATAGCAAAAAACCAGACAATAAATTAGATGTTAAGAGAATAGCGGTCATAGCTGGCCCTATCATACAAGATATTACCATAATAGAACCAACAATATCAAAACAAACGACTACTGTTACAGAAACTAAAGTCATTAATAAGTAATTAATAATTATTGTAGAAAATCCTAATAATGCACATAAGCATGGGTCAAAAATAAAAATTTTAATTTCTTTAAAAAATAAAAAAATATAAATTATATTAATGATAAGAATCGGAAATATTTTATATATTTGTTTTATATGAATTAATTCTACATTTCCTAAAAATACTGCGTCTGTATCTATATGTACGTTACGTGTATAATTATTTATTATAATAATAGCTATGGAAAATAAAAAAGTTAAAATTATGTTAATAGCTCCGTCTGATGAAATTTGAGCATGTTTTTTTAGTATTTCTGTGAAAATAACAGTAATTAAACCGGTTAAAATAGCTCCTATAATTAATAATGGTGAATTTAAGTTTTTAGTTATTAAAAAAGCTAAAACGATACCTAATAATACTGTATGACTGATAGCATCCACTGTCATAGTCATTTTTTTTAAGACTAAAAAAATACCTAAACTAGCTAAAGCTAGGGAAGTTATGGTTAAGATTAAAAATACATCCCATTCAAATTTCGTAGCGATTTTATTTAAAAATTGTATTATCATTTATTAACATTCCTTATTGATTAATTTTTGAATAACTTTTTTACCTTTTGAAGTAATCATAATTTGTTTATTTATACAAATAAGATATTTTTGTTGGAATAAAAATTTTTCTAAATTAAGATCTTCGCTACATTTATTTTTTAAATGAATATTAATTAATGATTTGAATTTTTTAAGATTTTTGAGATATTTTTTTTGTTTTATATATTTTGTAATTAAACTTTTTTTTGGAGCTAATAAGAGTGTAGCTATGATTAAAATATCAGTAATTATGATAATAATAGGTCCTGTAGGAATATTTGGTATTTGGTAACTAATAAAAATACCTATTAAGCTTACGATAGCAGTTATTATAGCTGATAAAATAGCGTTAATATTAAGTTTATTACTAAATTTTAGAGAAATGATTCCGGGTAAAGTTATAAATGAACTAGTTAAAACAACCCCCATTAATTTCAAACTAATTATAATAATACTTATTAACAATATATTTAAAATAAAATTGATTAATTTAATATTAAAGCCAATACTACGCGTAAAGATCGGATCAAAGATAAATATTTTAAATTCTTTCCATAAAATTATAATAATTATGCCAGTAACAATAGTAACTATTGTTATATAAATGACATTATTATAAGAAATAAGAGCTATTTGTCCTAATATAAATTTTTCTAAAACAGCAATTTTATTATTGGCAGATATTTTTTGAGCTAGAGATATTAAAATATTACCTAATCCGAATAAAGAGGATAAAATTAGTGATAAAATTGCATCTATTGGCAAGCTAGAATATTTTTTGATTAATTCTATTAATCCTATGGCCATTATTGAAGATATAAAAGCTCCTATCCACAAAACCCATTCATTTGTTTTTTGAGTCATCAAATACATTACTACAATTCCAGGCAAAATAGTGTGCGCAATAGTGTCACCTAGTAAACATTGTTTGCGAAAAATCATAATAATACCTATTATTCCTGAAGCGCAACCCAATAAAGAAGCACCTGTCAAAATCTTGATATTGGTATAGTTCCAAAACGTTGTAATATTCATAATATTTTTGTTATTTTCCGTCCTTCCGAAGCATTTCGAAAAGTTTTATTTATATTATCTAATGTAAAACATTTTATAGTTTCGCCACTTGCTATTTTATATAAATTAAGCAAAATAATATGATCAAAATATTGTTCAACTGTTGTTAAATCGTGGTGTATTGCGATAATTGTTTTACCTTCTTTTTTTAATTTTTGTAAAATGGAAATGATTTTTTTTTCTGTTTGTATATCGATTCCTTGTAAAGGTTCATCTAATAAATAAATTTCTCCTTGTTGTGCTAATGATCTAGCTAAAAAAACTCTTTGTTGCTGACCTCCCGATAATTCTGAAATTTGACGGTTTTGAAAAGATAACATATCTACTTCTGTTAAAGCTTGTTTAGCAATGTTTTTATCTTTTTCGGTTGGCCTTTTGAACCATCCTAGATGTCCGTATCTTCCCATTAAAACTATATCTAGAACTGTTGTAGGAAAATTCCAGTAAGCTTCATTTCTTTGCGGAACATAAACTATTTTTTTTTGTATATGTTTATATGGTTTGCCAAAAAATAAAATTTCTCCTGAGAGCTTTGGAATTAATTCTATTATAGTTTTTATTAAAGTTGATTTACCGGCTCCGTTAGGGCCTAATATAGCAGTAAAAGATCCTTTTTGAATTTCTAAATCTATATCCCATAGGACAGGTTTTTGATATTGATAAGAAACAGTTAAATCTTTTATTTGAATTGCTATTTCTGACATTTTCATTTTATGTTAACTCCTGACTAATAGTATCGATATTATGTAAAAAAGCTCCTATATAACTGGACATTTTAAAATATTGATTTGTTTCTGGCAATTGTTTATAATTTGAATCTTCTCGGGTACCTAACGAATCTGAATATAATTCTTGGTCACTAATTTTTATTTTAAAAACAGGTTTATGATTGGTTACTGCTTCTATTAAACTATCGAGATAGTTGTGTGGAACCGATGATTCTATAAAGATAGCTTTAACTTTGTATTGTATTATAATGTCAGCTATTTTTTCGATATCACGAGGAGAAGTTTCAGTTTGTGTTGATATCCCTTGTATAGAATATAATCCTTTAAATTTATTTTCTTTAGCTAAATAAGAAAAAGCATCATGAGCTGTAATAAGTATAATATCTTTATTTTCGAATTTTTTTTTAGTATTTTCTTTTAAATAATTTAATTGTTTCATATATAAATCAAAATTGTTTTCTAGTAATTCTCGATCTTTTGATTTAGATAATTTTGATTTTAATTTTTCTTTTAAATTTTTTAATACTTGTTGCCATAATTCAATACTAAACCAAATATGAGGATCTTTTTGGTTTGTTGTTTCATCTATAATTAATTGATCATCTTTAATAGCTTGAGAAGCGTACCATATGTTAGATTTAGGAGTGATTAAAGGAAAGGAATCTATCATTTTAGATTCTAAGTGTAATCCGTTAGTTATAATTAAATCAGCTTTTTTTATAGCTATTCTGTCGGATTGTTTCATTTTATAATTGTGAGGATCTACGCCTGGTCCCATTAAAACATAAGTTTTAATATTTTCGATTTTTTGATATTTTTTATCTGGTGGATTTTCTTTTTCATCTACATTTCCTATTAAATGATTAACTAAATCATCTAATAAATTAGTTGTAGAAGTGATAATTATTTCTTCATCTATATTTTTATTAGGATAAACTGAAATTGAGTAAAAAACAATATAACTGGTTATTATAGTTATGAAAAACATAAATATAAACCAAATACGATTATTTTTAGGTAAAAAATTTTTCATTTTTAATCTGAACCTAAATTTAATTTTTTAAATTTAATAAACCTTTCTAAATTTGATTATTAATTTTGTATTACAAAATTTATATTTAATTTAATTTTTTTTATATTATTAATTTTTTAGATATTTTCATTGTATATTATTAATTCTAAATTTATTAAATTTTTAAAAAATGATTTTGATTATATCAATTTTTATATTATTATTTGTTTAAAATATTAAAATAAAATATCCGTTTATACTATTATAGTTTATAGTTATTTTGAATTAAAAATAAAACCATAACATTTTTTAAGGTAATTTTAACACATATCTATGTTAATGTCAAATTTCATTATGTTATATTTATATTTTATTTTAGAATTTTTATTATGTTTAAATATTTATTAATTATCTAAATATATCAAGAAATAATTACTTTTTACAAATATATATGAGAATTTATTTTTTAATTTTGGAGTTATTTTTTAAAATTATTAGACTATAAATATGTTATAATTTAGTTGTTCTATAATTTATAATTTTTATGTAATATTTTGAGAAAAATTCAGAAAAATTCTTTTAAATTATTCTAATCAATTTTTATTTAAAATTAATAACTCGGTAATTTTATTATAATTTTTGAAAAAAATTTTTTATTTTTTCAAATTTTTTTTAAAAAATTTCATTTTATAACTAAAATATCTCATTTATACAATAATATTCCGGGCAAAAAATAATTATTTTTTCGTTTTTATGTTTGTTTAATTAAAAATATTGTTAATAGATAAGAGGTTAAAAAATGATTTTAAAATCTAAAAAAATAAATCATTTTTCTGGTTTTATAGTGTTTTTATTAATTATTTTTTTGTTTTTTGCTATAATTTCTGTTATCAATTTTGTATCTAAATTGTATTATGCTAAAAAAAATTTACTAAATAAATCTTGGAATGAATCATATTTATCTAAACATATTGATAAACCTCAAGCAAATACTGATAAACCTAATGAATCTTTAGATAAAAATTTTAAAAACTTGAATAAAGCAAATGAGTCATCTATTTTAATTAGAAAAATTAATGGAATTGATATTGAATTTAAGTTTTTAGGTTATGTTAACGAGATAGATGCAAAAGGTAATACTAATATTATGTATGAGGATGTTGATAAAAATTTTAGGCTTAATTGTTATGTTAATGTTAATACTGGACAAGAATTAGAAGAAAGCTTATATCAAAATTTGCCTCAAGAAAATAAATGGAAATTATTAAAAATCGAATATTTCCCTGTTCAAAAAAATATTTAATTTAAAACAGATTATTAGATTTTAGAAATTTAAAGATCAATTATATAATTTTTGGCTATTTTTTAAAATAGCCTTTTTTCATTTGAGATAGATTAAATCGTATTTATATAAATTATTTATAAATAAGTTTTTAATATTTTAAAAGAACAATTAATTTCTTATGAATATAAAAAATAATATAAATTTTATAGAAATTATTAATATATAATTATTAAGGATAAAATATTTTAAATTTAAAGAATATTTATCGAAATCGATGGGTCAAATGTCGTGCTATCTAACCAATAGCCAGGGCTGATAAACCCTGAAAGGAGATGGTCGGTCTGACAAACGAAAGAATG
>NZ_MWKN01000041.1 GCF_002009625.1 Candidatus Phytoplasma citri | reverse complement strand
TTGACTAATTTGCTTTCGTCGCAACCCGCTTTTATGGTCTGCTGTAATCTGACATTCTTTCGTTTGTCAGTCCGACCATCTCCTTTCAGGGTTTATCAGCTCTGGCTATTGATTAGATAGCATGAAATTTAGGCATCTTTAGCGCCCCGATATAACTAAAGCTTTTTTAATTATTTTTTCTTCTAAAAAGTATTTCAATATAAAAGAGAACATAATTGTTTTACCAGAACCCGTAGGAGCAATAAACAAAGATGTATTTTTGTGTTTTAAAATTTTAATTATTTTATCAACAAGTTGTTTTTGCCTTGGACGTAATAACATTTTAATTCAAACATCTCCTTTTAATTGATTAACCATTTATATTTGTTACTATATTTATTTTCAAAGAATAATATAAATATATAATTAAATATAACTTTTAATATATTTTTTAATATATTGAAGATGAGTAAACGAATTACTTGATAAATATAACCTTCTTCGTATTATACAAAAATTTTGTAAATTAACAAAATAAAAATATTAGTCTTTAAAACATTTTTAATTTATTTTTTGGAAATTAATATTATTAAATTTACTAAATTTTTTAGTTAACAAACAGGTATCATTATAGGAACACCTCAATCAGTCCTGGCATTGGTTAGATAGCAGGAAATTTAGTTCTCTTTAGCGCCCCCTTTTGAAAGAAGGACGTTCTTTAATGTAATTGGTGAGTGGTGAGGCGGAGGAATTATTTTTGTTTTTTGAAACGTGTTTTAAACTATTTTTAAAAAAATATTTTTATTTTCATTAAGAAATGGAGGAATCTATTTTATGAAATAAAAAAATATATCTTAGGATCCTTATTTTGATAATAATCAATAATGTTTTTTTTAAACTGTATTATATTTTCAATATTTAAATCGTCTATATCTTTTATTATTTGTTGTATGTCAATTTTGATTTTATTATATTCAAATACTATTTCATAATTTCCATTATCTTTGTTATCTAAAATATTTAAACATATCTCTTTTAATTTATTTTTATGATAATTTAATTTTTGTTCCTGTTTTATAGGATGCCAGTATTCATTAACTTCTTCTTTATACATATCTATGGTATTACACCCGCAACAAACAGCTGCGCAAACTTTAACAAAAAGTAATACTGTTTTAATATATGAATTCATTATATTTTAATTTCATCCTTTTTATCCTTTTTTAATTAAAAAATTATATTATTATGTATTCCTTGATCTATATTAATTTTTGTTAAAGATTCTAATAGTTATATTAATTAGTTTGATAAGGAATTTGTGTTTTGTTTTATTATATTTAAATAATTTTGTAATTTTTTAATTGAATCATTTGATTGTATTTGTTGAATTTATACTAATATTAGGAGAATTTGATTTTTATCTTCTTTATCACCATTTAAAATAATCTATTTGGTTATATTTTTAATATCATTATTAATTAAATTTGGATATTTTTGTTTTGAATTTTCAACAAAATCTATTATTTATTTTTCTATAAATTTAATCGTATTCATTTTTTGTGAAATTGATGTATTTTCATAATGACCCATAAAATGATTAAAATTTTTATTAAAAATATAATAAAAAACTTTAAACATTTATTAAAAAAATATCAAACATTAAAAATTTATCCTTATTTTTTTTATAAAATTTTTACATAGAATAAATAATGATTAAGAATTATTTTTTGTACTGGATAAAAACATAATTGCTTATTGTATTATTATAAATATATTTAATAAAAAAGCAATTTTTAATTTAACCTTGATTAAGTTATCTGATTGTTTAATGGATAATTTTGTAAATAATTAAGCGGATTTTGATAATTAAGTTTTTTTCATTAACCATTTTTGATTATAAAAAAGTTTAAATTCATGAATTTTAAATAGTGATACTAATCTCCATAACGACTTTTAAACCACCCTTTTAAATTACTAAACCAGGATTCGATCGGGGCATCGCACTGCGCCCCAAAAGTATTACAACTAAACAATTGCTTAATAATCATTAAGATCAACTTATCAGTTGGTCTTTTTATTTTTTAAAAAGAATAAAAAGTGAAACTTCAGCTTTTCTAAAAATATTTTAGGAATTAAATGTTAAGGAAAAAATTATTATTAGCGAGTTTTAATTAAAAAAGATTTATATCAAAAAGGGATTTTTTGATTAATCAAAGCCTTAGATAATTACGAAGATTTAGGTTATGACTTTATTGCTTAATCTATACCAATCATTAAATTAGAAATTAGAGAACTAATCAAAAAAATTCATTCAACCTCAATCCTCCAAAAAAAATATTAACGTTAGTTAAAACAAGTTAATCATGAAAATTTTTTTAAAAAAATAAAAATAATATTAAGTAAAACCAAATTTAAAATTATTCATTTAAGTTTTAGTATTCCTTTAGAAAATATCAACGAAGCAAACTGTTCCGTTTTTTAAAAAATTTTCTAAAGAAAAATGTTTAATTTCTAACTAAAATTATTTTTTTCATTTTTTTGACGATTTTTTCACTTTTTTTACTTAAATATATAGTGAGAAGATAAAATATAAAAGAATATCTTTTGACACAAAGAATTATAAAAAATGTTTAAACACTTTTTTAAATGAAAATAATATTTATTAAATTTGAAAAGATAAGAAATTATCAACTTATTTTTTAGTCTTAAAGCACAATTTTAAATAAAAATTATTTAAAAATATGGAATAGTTCAATCATTCCTAATTTCAAAACATAAATAATCTATCTGTATCTATTCTATTATTAATACATGTATATTTATTTTTATAATTATTAAAAGTAAAATAAAAAATAATTTTAGTGAAAAATATTTTTAAAAATTTAGATAATTTTTATTTATTTAAATAAAATCAACTAAGGAAGTTGATTTTAATAATTATGAATAGATCATTAAATTCGTCATCAACTTTTTATAGTTTATTTGTTTTGATATAGTTATATAAAAAAATTTTTATTTTTTTTATCTATTATATTTTATTATATATTTTTATTTTTTACTTTGATCTTTTTTGATAATGCCTGCATGATAACCTATAAGTACAAAAAGAATTCCACCTAATCCAACTAAAAAAGATAAAATTAAAGGAAAAATAATGCTTTTATTATTAAGTCCACAAAAATAACCCCATTTATAAAAAAAGTAGAATAATAAAATTGTTAATAGCATAAATACACATATAAAAAATAATGTGATATTTGTAAATTGTATTTCAAGATTTTCCATGATTTTCTTTCCTTATTTATTAATTTTACAAATTCAAATAAAAAATTTATTATTGAATATTATCAATAAAAAAATATATTTTTTATTCTAATAAATATTTTATATTTTATTTTCATTTTTGTGATAAATTATATTTTTATAATAATTTATTGTTGTTTTCTAAATTATTTATAGCTTATGTTATCGGTATTATTTGACATATTAATTTTTTTAGTTTAAAATATATCCGGATATTTCACTATATATAAATTTTCTAATTTATAGTTAAAGTTAAAAAATTTTTGGTTTTTTTATTTATTAATGTTTTTATAAAATATATTTATTTAATTCACGAATTTTAAACATTTTTAAAGATAAAAATATATCAATAAAATACTATAAATATTATTAATTTTTTCAAATTTAAAAAAATTTATAAAAAAAAGAGGTGTATAAATGCCATCTGAAAATATTAATTTACATAAAGTTAAAGAGTTTAAAAAAGGCTTTCAGGATTTTATTAATAAAGGTAACATTGTTCAATTAGCAGTTGCTTTTATATTAGGACAATTATTTACTAAAGTAGTTAGTTCTTTAGCTACTGACATAATTATGCCTCCTATTAATTATCTTTTTAGTGATACAGGTTCTTCTTTGCAAACTTTAAATTGGCAATTAAAAAATAATATTTATTTGAATTATGGTATTTTTTTACAAAATGTTTTTGATTTTTTATCTGTTTCATTTATTTTGTATTTAATTGTTTTATATTTTTCTAAATATTTTAGTAAAAAAAATCAAAATGAAAATAAAATTTCTATCGAACATGAACAAGTTAAAATTTTAAAAGAAATTAAAGATATTTTAATTAATCAAAATAAATAATCAAATTTTTTTTATTAATATAATTATTTGAATTTTTTGTAATTCATTTCGAGAGTGCTTTTTTGTTTTAGAATAAAAAAGCACTCTTTTATTTTTATTATTTTTTTATATAAAATATTTTTAACTTGGAGAGGTTTTTTTATTCAAAATAAAATTTTATTAATATAATATTTTAAAATAATTTTATTATTTTGTAAGATTAATAATTTTAAGAAGATTTAATAAATCGGAAATAAAACAACTATTCATTATTTTTAAAATATATTTTTTTGTAATGAAATTAAATAACTAATAAATAATTAATCAAAAATATATTTTTTTTAGCAGTTTTGTTATAATTAATAGGATAAAACTTATAATTATCAATTTATAACTATAATTAAAATTGTAAATTTCAATTTACTATTGCATACAAATACACTATTATAAAAATTTTATTTCTAAATAAATATTTAGGAATAAATTATTAATTAAATCTATAATATTAAAAAAAGGATTATAATCTAATGATATTAAAATGTGTAAAAACAATATTAGGATTTTTTAAACAATTTCATAATCCTTCTAAAAGATATTTGAAGAAAGTTAAAAAAGTTGCTGATAAAATTGATCGATTAAGTAATCTTATGTCTCAATTAAAAGATGAAGATTTTCCTAAAGAAACTCTTAAATTAAGACAAAAATTAAAAGATGGCATGTCTTTAGATAGTATCTTGGTTGAAGCTTTTGCTTTGGCACGTGAAGCTTCTACTAGAGTAGCCAAAATAACACCCTATTATGTTCAATTATTGGGAGCTATCGTTTTACATAAGGGAAATATTGCAGAAATGAAGACTGGAGAAGGCAAAACTTTAACAGCTGTTATGCCAGCATATTTAAATGCTTTAGGAGGCGAGAGTGTTCATATTGTAACTGTTAATGAATATCTAGCACGTCGTGAAGCGGAAGGCGTTATAGGGGATATTTTTCGTTTTTTGGGTTTAAGTGTAGGTTTAAATCTTAAAAATAAAACTATTCGAGAAAAAAAAATAGCTTATAATTGTGATATTTTATATTCTACTAATAGTGAAATCGGATTTGATTATTTAAAAGATAATATGGAAAGCGATATTAATAATGTTTTAATGACTCGTGAATATGGTTATGTAATTATTGATGAAGTTGATTCTATTTTAATTGACGAAGCTAGAACTCCTTTAATTATTTCTAATAATACACGACCTGGTATTAAATTTTATAGAGATGCTGATCGTTTCGCTAAATCCTTAAAATCTGAACATTATTTAATCGATTTAGAATCCAAAACTATTGAATTGACTGAAGAAGGTATTCGTAAAGCAGAATTATTTTTTAAAATTAATAATTTATATAGTAATAAAAATTCTTTTTTATTACATTTCATAAAAAACGCTTTAAAAGCTTGTTTTATTATGGAAAAAGACAAAGATTATTTAGTACAAAATGATAACATTGTAATTATTGATCCATTTACAGGTCGCGCTTTGATTGGTCGACAATTTAGTGATGGTTTGCATCAAGCTTTAGAAGCGAAAGAAAATTGTCTTATTAAAGCAGAAACTGAAACATCTGCTATGATTACATATCAAAATTTATTTCGAAATTATAAATTGATATCCGGTATGACTGGAACAGCTAAAACCGAAGAAAAAGAATTTATTAGTATATACAATATGAAAGTTATTCAAATACCTACTAATAAAAAAATGATTCGCGAAGATGCTCCTGATGTAGTTTTTTTAACTTTAAAAGAAAAATGGAAAGCTTTAATAGAAGAAATTAAAATAAGACATTCAAAAAAACAACCAATTTTAATAGGCACCGTCAGTGTCGAAATATCAGAGCAAATTTCCAAATATTTAAAAAAAAATAAAATATCTCATGAAGTTTTAAATGCTAAAAATCATTTAAAAGAATCTGAAATAATAGCTAAAGCGGGTTATAAAGGCGCTGTTACTATAGCAACGAACATGGCCGGGAGAGGAACAGATATTTGTTTAGCGGAAGGTGTTGCGGAATTAGGTGGTTTAGCTGTTTTAGGAACAGAAAGACATGAAGTGCGAAGAATTGATAATCAATTACGTGGACGTTCAGGTAGACAAGGAGATCCTGGTTATACTAAATTTTTTGTTTCTGCAGAAGATGATTTAATAAAACGTTTTGGTTCTAATAAAGTTAGTAAATTAGTTAATTTGTTGCAATATAGTAATCAACAAAAAAATAATGCAGTATCTTCTCGTTTTTTAACTAATTTATTTACCAATATACAAAAAAAAATAGAATCTTCTAATTTTGAATATCGCAAATTTGTTTTAAAATTCGATTCTGTTTTACAGTTGCAAAGAGATATTATTTACAAACAACGTAAAGAAATTTTAGCTTCTGAAAAAATTGAAGAAGTTTTGTGGAATATTATTATTAAAACTTTGAAACATGAAGTTAAAAATTTTATTAATTCAACGCAACAAAGCAAATATAAAAAATTAGATCAAAAAAGTATTATAAAAGAATTAATTAATTATTTTGAAATTAAGCTTTTTCCTATAAATACTTTCAAAGAAGTAGATTTCCAAGTAAATAATCAAAAAGATTTATCTTATTCGAAAATAGAATCTATTATTTTGAAGAAAGCTCATCATCTTTTGGACATACAAAAAAAACAATTTGCTAAATCCGATATGCAACAATATTTAAATATTATTAGACTAATTATATTAAAAAATATTGATGTTAAATTTCAACGTCATATAAATGATATGGACTTATTAAGAAGAAGTATTAATTTTTTAAGTTATGGACAACAAAATACTTTAATTGTTTATCAACAAGAAGGTCAAAAATTTTTTAATCGTATGATCGAAAATATTTCTCAAGATATTACCAAAATTTTTTTAAAATCAAATTTTTTCGAAGATTTGTTACATGATGTAAATTTTATTGAATCATCGCAATCAAATGATAAAAATAAAATAAAGAATAAAAAATATATTAAAAAACCTTGGGATTAATTAAAAAAATATAATTTCCGGAGGGGATAATTTTTTATAATGGAAAAATATGAATTTCATCAAATTTTAAATAATTTAAAATCTACTTTATTCAATCTAGAACAAAAAATAGATGTCCCGAATTTGTTAGAAAAAGTAAAATCTTGTAAATTATTGATGTCAAAACCGAGTTTTTGGGATAATCCTCAAGAAGCTGCTCATGTTACTCGGAAATTTAGTCAGTTACAAAATAAAATTAATCATTTTACTAATTTACAAAAACAACATCAAGCTTTAACTTTATTATCATCAAGCGACGAAATAAATGATCAACAAAATTTCACTTGGTTAATTTTAGAATTGAAAAAATTACAACAAGATATTAAAAGTCTAGAAATTGAAGTTTTATTAAACAAAACTTATGACGAAAATAATGCTATTTTAATGTTACATTCCGGTGCTGGTGGTTTGGAATCTCAAGATTGGTGTGAAATTCTTTTTAGGATGTACAAAAAATATGCTCAAAAAAAACAATTTCAATTGGAAATTTTAAATTTGCAGACAGGCGAAGAAGCTGGTATTAAATCTGTTAGTTGTTTAATTAAAGGTATTTATGCTTATGGATATTTTAAATCTGAAAGAGGTATACATCGTTTAGTTCGTAAATCACCTTTTGATGCTAATTTTAAAAGACATACATCTTTTGCTTCTTGTGAAATTCTGCCGGAAATTAACGAAGAAATTACTGTTGATATTCAAGAACAAGATTTAAGAATAGATGTTTTTCGTAGTAGTGGAGCTGGAGGTCAACATGTAAATACTACTGATTCTGCGGTTCGTATTACACATTTACCTACTGGTATTGTAGTGAATTGCCAAAACGAAAGAAGTCAAATTCGTAATAAAGAAAAAGCTTTACAAATTTTGAAAACTAAATTGTTTCAATTAGCTTTGCAAAAGCAAAAAGAAAAAGAAGATAATTTGAAATCAGATCAAAAAGAAATTGGTTGGGGATCGCAAATTAGAAGTTATATTTTCCATCCCTATCAAAAAGTTAAAGATCATCGTACTAATTATGAAAGTTCTCAAATAATTGATATTATGAATGGCGAATTAGATGATTTTATTAATGCTTTTTTAAGGAGTGATAATTAATTAATTTTAATTAAAAATCTTTTTCTGAAAAAGGATCAAAATATGAATAAAAAACCAAAATTTTATCACAATAATATTAATACATGGTTAATACTTATTTTAAATGATATTATTTTAGCAATAACTATGTTTGTATTTACTTTGGGTAGTAAATTAAATATAGGCGGAACTGATGGATTAGCTTTAACAAGTGCTCGTTTATGTAATTTATTTACAAATAATTCTTATTTTATTTCTGATAAAATAATGATTTATTTTATGTTTTTTTATAATATTTTAGCCATAATTATGGGATATAAAATATTTGGTAAAAAATTTATATTAAAAAGTGCTATTTTAGCTGTTATTTTGATGATAGCAATGTCTTGTCTTCCTTATATATTAGGTGAATCGACAGTTTTTTTGACTAATTTGTTAGTGTGGAATAATGAATATTGGAGATTATTTATTGCCTCTATATTAGGCGGATTATTAATAGGTTTTACTCAAGCTAACATTAGAAAATTAGGATTCACTACCGGAGGTATGGATGTTTTTCAACAATTTTTAAAAGATGTTTGCGGAATGAATTTTAAAATTTCTTTATTTATTACTGATGGTATTTTAATCTTTTTATCTTCTATTTTGGAAAGTTTTGATCAAATAAATCTTTTTAACATGTTTTCAGAAATTATGATAAGAATTATATTATCACTATTATCTATTTATATTATTGGTTGGATTATGGATAAAAAAGTTAAATTTAATTTGGTTGAAAATAATAATAATTTAAATTATTAATATTAGAATAAATGAATAATATGAATTATTTTATTAGAAAGGTTGATTACTGAAAATAACTTAATGTACAAGAATGGATTTTTAAAAATTGAATTAACAAACCCTAATTTAACTTTTGGAAAATTTGATGAAAATAATGATATTATTTTAAAGGTGTTAGATAAAAGTAAAGCTGATTTTGTAGTTTTCCCGGAATTATGTTTAAGCAGTTATACAGCTGGTGATTTTTTTTTTGAAAATGATTTTAATAATAATATTTTAAAATCTTTAAACTATATTATTCAAAAAAACTCTTTCAAAGGCGTTTATATTTTAGGAATGCCATTAATTTGGCAAGATATGATTTTTAATGTAGCCATCGTTATACAACAACAAAGAATTTTGGGAATTATTCCGAAATATACTATTCCGAATTATGAAGAATTTCGAGAAAAAAGATGGTTTACTTCTGGTCATGTAATAACAGAAATGCAAGAAATTACTTTATTAGATCAAAAAATTCCTTTTGGAAATATTTTATTTGTGAATCAAATTTTTAATATTTGTTTTGGAGTAGAAATTTGTCAAGATTTATGGACTATTAATTCTCCTAGTGATTTATTGATAAAAAAAGGAGCACATTTCATTTTTAATTTATCTGCTTCTACAGAACATTTAGGTAAAGCAAAATTACGTCGTATGGCAGTTATTAATCATTCTCGTAAGCAAATTGGGGGTTATTTTTATGTTAGTAATGGTATGAAAAGCGAAATGTCTAATGATGTTATATTTTCTAATCATAAAATAGCTGCTCTTTTAGGAAATTTAATAGGAGAAAAAGATATTTTCAATTCAGAAACAAGTTTAATTGTAGATATTTGTATAGATTTTATTAAACATCAACGTTTAATAGATACTACTTATGCAGATCAAATTTTAGAATCTAAAAAAATAATAATTGCAAAATCTTATTTCGATTTAAATGAAGATAAAGATTTTATTTTTGAAAAAAAATGGAGTATCAAACCTTTTGTAAGTGAATCTGAATTAAATGAACAGTTACTTTTATCCAATCATTTGCAATGTTTATTTTTATGTAATAAATTATCTTTGTATCCGAATAGCAAATTTTTTTTATCTATAAGTTCTAATTTAAATGATTTAATTAATTTATTAGTAGTAATTCAAAGTTTTAAATTAAATAATAAAAAATTTAATGATTTAAATATTTTTATAAAGGATTCCGATGTTTTGTTTATTGATTTGATAAAAGATTTTTTGCAAAAAATAGGAATTAATAATTATCAAAAATATTCATCTTTATTATTGCATTGTAATGATTTATCGGATAATAATAAAAATATGAATATAGTTAATCATAATTGGAATTTTATTGATTTGAAAGAAATTAATATTTTTTTAGAAAATCATAATTTATCTGATATTAGTTTAGGAAGATTCACAAAAAATTTATATAATTTTGATGTGAATTTTAATCTTAATATCGGATTATCAGACACTTTAATAGCAGAATTAGTTTTATTTCATTTAAATCAAGAAATATTTTCGCAATTCCCCGATTTAAAATCTTTTTATCAAAAAAAAGCTACCTTACAATCTAATAACGATAATATTATCAAAAAAGATTTTATTTTGTTTTATTATTTAAAATATAGTTTAACTTTAGAAAAAATTGCTTTTTTATTAGCCAAAACATTTGATATTAATATAGAAGATAGCTTAGATTTAACTTATCGCACTTTAAAAATTTTTTACCAAAGTCAAAATCAAAGAAATTATATATCTTCAGGTCCCAAAATTTTTGAAAATAGTTTATTAGAACGAGCAGAAACTAATTTAATATCTGAATTTAATTTCAAATTTTTAACTTTATTTTCGAGCAAACACAAAAAATAGTATCATGAAGAAAAAAGTTATTATTGGTTTATCTGGTGGTGTCGATAGTAGTGTGTCTGCCTTTCTTTTAAAAAAACAAGGATACGAAGTTGAAGGCGTTTTTATGCGTAATTGGGATAGTAGTTTAAATTATGATATTCAAGGAAATCCTTTTCTTAAAAAAACCATTTGCCCTCAAATACAGGATTTTCAAGATGCTCAAAAAATTGCCGAACAATTAAATATTAAGTGTCATTTTGTTGATTTTTCCAAAGAATATTGGGATCAAGTTTTTTCTTATGTTTTAGATCTTTTTAATCAAAATTTAACTCCAAACCCTGATGTTTTATGTAATAATTATATTAAATTTTCTATTTTTTCTGATTATGTTAATCGCCTTTTTAAGCCAGATTTTATTGCTATGGGCCATTATGCACGTCTACATATTATCGATAACGATCAAATTTTAAAAAAAGCTAAAGATCAAAACAAAGATCAAAGTTATTTTTTATCTCAATTACAAAAACATCAATTAACTAAAATTTTATTTCCTCTAGGTACATTAACTAAAACGCAAGTAAGAAAAATAGCTTATCAAGAAAATTTAGCGACAGCTCATAAAAAAGATTCAACGGGTATTTGTTTTATCGGAGAGAGAAATTTTTCAGCTTTTTTACAAAATTATTTACCTATTAATAAAGGTTTAATCAAAGATATTAAAGGTAATATTTTATCTCAAAAACATTTAGGAGTTTTTTATTATACCATTGGTCAACGTAAAGGTTTAAATCTAGGTAATACATCTTATAATTTATCTCCTTGGTTTGTGGTTGGCAAGGATTTAGTTACTAATACTCTTTATGTGGATCAAAATTCTGAAAGTATATATTTATATAGTGATTCCGCATTAATTATTAATGTTGTTTGGCGAGATTATAAATATTTTAAATACCCGAATATTATGATTTTAAAATCGAAATTTCGTTATCGACAACCCGAACAAGAAGTAAAAATTTATTGGATTAATAAACAACAATTAAGAATTTTTTTTAAAGAAATTAAAGCAGTAGTACCTGGTCAAATATGTGCTTTTTATTATGAAGATATTTGTTTAGGCGCAGGGATGATTAAAGAAGTTTATTATAAAAATAAAAAACGTCAGTATGTTTAAGGAAAAATGAATAATTCAATTTATTATTGTTTTGGTTTTAAAATATAAAAAAACTTATAATGATTTAATTTTAATTTAATTTTTTTATATATACTGATTGTTCAAAAGGAATATTAAAATTAGTTATGAATATTAAAAAAATTAAAGGTACTAAAGATTTTTTTCAAGAAGAAATGTTAAATTTAAAATTTGTAGAAAATAATTTAAAAAAAATTATGGAGAAATATCATTTTCAAGAAATACGTACCCCTATTTTAGAGTATCGTGATATTTTTTATCATGCTACACCTTATTCTGAAATGGTTAACAAAGAAACTTATCAATTTTTAGATAAAAAAGGTCGAAAGATTGTTTTAAGACCAGAAGGAACTGCTGGTATCGTTCGTAGTTATTTAGAGAATAAGTTTTATAATTTTGATGATATTTATAAATTTTATTATTGTGGTCCTTTTTTTAGATATGAAAGACCTCAATTCGGCCGATATCGTCAATTTCATCAAATAGGTATAGAAATGTTAGGTAATTATCATGATTTATCTGAATTAGAAATTTTTTGTTTAGTTAATGAAATTTTAAATTTTTTTAATTTAACTCAGGCAAAAATTAAAATTAATCATTTGGGTAATACGCAAACGCGTCAAAATTTTATTAAAATTTTTTCTGATTATTTACAAAATTTTTCATCAGATTTATGCTCTTTATGTTTGAAACGTAAACGATTCAATGTTTTAAGGATTTTTGATTGTAAAATTTGCCAAAATAAAATTTTTTTAAAAAAAGCCCCATTAATTTTAAATTTTTTAGATTCATCCCTTAAAAATCAATTTGAAATATTTTTATCATTATTAAAAAAAGAAAATATTAATTTTTATGTTGATCCAACTTTAGTTAGAGGATTAGATTATTATACCGATATAGTTTTTGAAATTGTATTACCGATATCTAATGAAGAATCTTTTGAATTAATTTTAGGTGGTGGTGGTAATTATAATGATTTAATTTATCATTTTGGAAATAAAAAAAAGATTAAAGCTATAGGATTTGCTATCGGCATAGAACGATTAATATTGGCTTTGCAGTATAATAATTTCTGGAAAAATATTAATTTTAAACTATTAGATGTATGTGTTTTATCAGTAGATTATTCAGTTAATTACGAAGCTTTTAGATTAATTCAAAAATTACGTCAAAATAATATTCATGCTGAAATTATTTATAATAATAATGGAATTAATTTAACTAAATGTATCAAAAAAGCTTTAAAATTAAAACCTAATTATCTTATTTTTCTGGGAACTAAAGAATTAAAAGAAAGTTATGTGACAGTTAAAAATACTGCTACCCAAATAATTTATAATGTGAATTTAAATAATATTATTAATTTTTTAAAAAAGGAGTTAACTTTACAATCGTAATGAGTAAATATAGCTATAATAATAATGAAATTAATTTAAAAAATCAAGGCGAACTAGTTTTTTTAAAAGGTTGGATTGCTCGTAAACGCAATTTAAGAAATAAAATATTTTTAATGTTAAGAGATTTTTCAGGATTAATACAATTAGTTATAGAACAAAATCATCCGCAATATTTAGAAATATCTAAAATAACGATAGAAACTGTTATCGAAGTTAAAGGTCTAGTAGTAGAAAGAATTAATAAAAATCCTAATTTAAAAACTGGTGATATCGAAATTGTAATAAGTCAATTATATGTTTTATCAGAAGCGAAACCCTTACCTTTGGTAGTTGAAGATAAAAATATTAGTAATGAAAGTCACAGATTAAAATATCGTTACTTGGATTTAAGAAAAGAAAAACAAAAAAAATATTTGTTACAAAGACATTATATTACTCAAAATATACGTCAAACTTTAATATCTCAGGGTTTTTTCGAATTAGAAACTCCTATATTAGCGAAATCTACACCTGAAGGAGCTTTGGATTATTTAGTACCTTCGCGTTTGTATCCTGAATCTTTTTATGCTTTGCCTCAATCTCCCCAATTGTTTAAACAATTATATATGATTGCTGGATTTGAAAAATATTTTCAAATAGCGCGTTGCTTTCGTGATGAAGATTTGCGATCGGATCGTCAGCCAGAATTCACCCAAGTTGATATAGAAATTTCTTTTTGGTCTCAAGAAGAAATTATGAATTTAGTAGAAAAAATTATGATATGTTTAATTAAAAATTTTAAAAATTATGCAATTGAGAAACCTTTTTTCAAATTAACTTATGATCAAGCTATGAAAAAATATGGTTCCGATAAACCTGATTTAAGATTTGATTTATGTATAGAAAATTTAACAAATTTTTTCAATTTATCTGAAATATCATCAGAAATTATCCATAAATTTGATATTTTAGGTATTAGATTAATTTTATCAGAAAAATCCTTATTAAATAAAAAGACAATTTCAAAATATTGTCATTGGATTAAAAATCAATATCAATTAGATTTGTATTATTTAATTAAAATTGATAATAAAATTCAAGGTAATTTTGTTAATTATTTAAATAAAGAATTAAATTTTTTAAAAAATAATGAATATTGTTTTTGTGTATTCGATTCATCTATGGGAAAATCTTATAACGCTTATGAAGCTTTAGGTTTTTTAAGAAATAAATTAGCGAAAGATTTAAATTTGATTGATGCTCAAAAATTATCTTTATTGTGGATCATAGATTTTCCTTTATTAATTTTTGACGATATAGAAAATAAATATAAAACTATGCATCATCCTTTTACTAAACCAGAAGATTATTTAATTTTGGATCAAAATCCTCATGAGGCAAAAGCATGTGCATATGATTTGGTTTGGAATGGTTATGAGATTGGTGGCGGATCTTTAAGAAATTATCAATATGATTACCAAAAAAAAATATTTCATACATTAGGTTTTTCTGAAGTAGAAATGCATAAACAATTCGGTTTTTTTTTAGAAGCTTTGCAATACGGCACACCTCCTCATGGTGGCGTTGCTTTAGGTTTAGATCGAATTGTTATGTTATTGACTGATACAGATAATATTAAAGATGTTATTGCTTTTCCTAAAACTCAAACAGCACAAGATTTGATGTTGCAGACTCCTGCTACTGTCACTCAAAAGCAATTAAATATTTTAAGTTTATCATTTTTATCTAAGGAAGATAATTGAAGTTTATGTTTTTATTATCATTAGCAATGTCATTAAAAAAAGAATATAAATATATTCTTTCGATCAGCGGTGGTGTTGACTCTATGACTTTATTAGATTATTTATATTCTAGAAAATTTCAAATAATTGTAGTTCATTTTAATCATTTAAAAAGAGAAAGTTCTTATCAGGATAAAGTTTTAGTAAATGAATATTGTCAATCACGTAAAATACCTTTTTATTATTTTGAATTAAATTTGGAAAATAAAAATTTTCAAAATCAAGCTAGTTTAAGTCGAAAATTATATTTGCAAAAAATAGCTGTCCAATATAAAACTCGTTATATTATGACAGCTCATCATTTAAATGAGGGCGCCAAAGAGGCCTAAATTTCATGCTATCTAACCAATAGCCAGGGCTGATAAACCCTGAAAGGAGATGGTCGGTCTAACAAACGAAAGAATGTCAGATTACAGCAGACTATAAAAGCGGGTTGCGACAAAAGCAAATTAGTCAATAAGATACCGCCACCAAATAATTCGATGGAGAAGCCTGAAATGGCCTAAGAAGGAAAATCGATGTAATAATGAGACCTGTTCCGAAAGTTGCTAAAGCGAACAGTCCAGAGTTTACTAATATAAATCATTTGTATTGAGTAGTTTATCAACTAAAGAAAACCTGGAATCAGCCTCGCTAAAGAGGATACTTCCCCTAAAGAATTAAGGTCGAAATTTAGAGTAACTTGGAGA
>NZ_MWKN01000040.1 GCF_002009625.1 Candidatus Phytoplasma citri | reverse complement strand
CATTCTTTCGTTTGTCAAACCGACCATCTCCTTTCAGAGTTTATCAGCTCTGGCTATTGGTTAGATAGCACGAAATTTAGGCCTCTTTGGCGCCCTATTATAAACAAAAAAAGTCAATAAAGAATTAACTAATGCTATTAAAATAATTTTTTTTTGTCTTTCTTTATTTTTCATTCCTACTAAAAAAGTGCATAAAATATACAAAATAGATAAAATCATTTGATTAGTAAAAAATCTATAATGAAAAAATATTTGTTTAAAAATCTTTTTTATATCAAAAACATTAACTTTGTAATAAATGATTACATATATATCAGAAAAAATAGTAAAAATTACTAAAAATAAAAGTAATTTAAAAATAAATTTATTTTTAATATTATTGCATAAATTTAAATTAAAATGATTTTTTTGGTATTTTGTATTTACTAATGTTAATTTTTTAACCATAATTATTAAATTAAAATATGTTTTTAATTTAATTAAAAAACCTTTCTAATTTTTTTTAAAAAATAAAAAATTTCAAACAAAAATAAAAAATCATTTATAAAAAAATGAATAAAATTTCATATTTTATTTATTTTATTTTTTAAAAAAATAAATTTTAAAAAATAAATTTTAATTAATCAATATTATCCATTAATCATTTTAAATATTGCTTTTTTTAAATTATATAATTAAAAAAATATTTTTAAATAATAAAATTTTAAATTATTTTTAGATATTTTATTTTTATTTTTAAATATATATGTAAATTTACGCATATATATTTATAAATTACTGTTTTATTGAAATTTTTAATTTAATTTATTTTTAATAAAAAATTAATAAAAAATTTTACATATTCAATTTAAATTATTTTTTTGAATTTGAAATTTAAATTCTGATTACATAAAAAATATTATAAACATGTATATTTTTTAAAAAATTTAAATTCATTTTATTTTATCTAAAAACTCTCTCTCTCGAATTAAAAAATTTTTTTAACTTTTAACATAAAAACATTAAAAAATCATTTATTAATTTGGATTTTTATTTGAAGTCATTTTTTTTACTAATTTTTTTATTTTTTTAATAAAGGAACTACCTTTTTGATTCTAATTTGATTTCATAAAAAAATATTGAATATTATTTGTTTATAAGTAATTCCAATAAAAAAATCTATTTTTTATTAAAAATTTTTCCGGAATTTTAAAAAAATGATAAAAAAAATGTGAATAAGTTTGACGTTAAAATTTAAAAAAACTCTATCTTACATTGTTTTTGACAAAAGATTTTGTTAATAAGTGTTAATTTTTTAGGAAATTTTAAAAATTTTTAATTTTACAAAAATTAATAAAAAAATTTTTTCTGGAATTTTAAAAAAAATTATAAAAAAAATGTGAATAAGTTTGACGTTAAAATTTAAAAAAACTCTATCTTACATTGTTTTTGACATAATAAAAAAAAAATTTTTTGTGAATAAGTAATGTGAATAAGTGTTAATTTTTACGAAATTTAAATTTTTTTTATTAATTTTTAATTTTAATTTAATTTATTTTTTAAAAAATTTATGATTTTTTATCAAAAATAGTTAAAATTTAAATTCAAAATGTGAATAAGTTGTGAATAAGTAGGTATATTTGGCTAGTAAAACTTGAATAAGTATCTTTAAAACTTGAATAAGTATCTTTAAAACTTGAATAAGTATTAAAAAAACTTGAATAAGTATGATATTTTAGATAATAAAATATATGATTATTTCTATATTTTTTTTTAATTTAATTCTTTTTAATACTTCAAATGCATTATATAATAATAAAGATATAGGATATAAATATATATAAATTATTAAATATATAAATACATGAATACATTAAATATATAAATACATAAATATAATATTATTAAATATATAGAATACATAAAATATAAAAACATAAAAAAGAATATAAATATATATAAATTATTAAATATATAAATAAATAAATATAATTTTTATTTTCATTGTTTTAAAATATATTTTAAAATTAATATTTATTATTAATATTTATTTTTAAACATAAATTTAAAAATTTTTATATAATAATAATTAGTTATTAATTTGGTTAATTAGTTTTTTTAAAATTATTTTTTATCTAAAAAATTTTTTAAAAAAAATAATTAATTTTCTAATTCTTTTTTCTTTAAATTTAATTTTTATATTTAATTTAAATAAATATAATTCTAAATTTTTTAATTCTAAATTTTTTATTTTTTATTACTTAAGTTTTATACTTAAGTTTTATTTTTTGTTTTAGTTTGAAAATTTATTTATTTTATTTATGTTATATAATAAGATCATTAAAAAAAATATAATTATAATTGAATTTTAAATAAAATTAAATAGGTGATGGTTTTGAAAATTGTTTATGATGGATTAAAGCAAGGTAATGTTTATGATTTTGTAAAAAAATTAAATTATCCTAATCAACATATATCAGAATTTGTTGATAATAATGATAAAATTATTTTAGTAATTAAAACAGTCGGTTTTGGGGAATTATCCCAAGAAGCTAGAAATTTTTTGAAAAAATATTCTCATTTAGTTATAGGTTTAGCTTCTTCCGGTAATAAAAATTTTGGTTTTAATTATGCCAGATCTGGGGATGTTGCTTCTAAAGAATTTGGTATTCCTTTAATTATGAAATTTGAAGGCAAAGGTTTTACAGAAGATGTTCAAAAATTAAATGAATGGATTCAAAATTATAATAAATTTGAAATTAGTATAGGAGTGAGTCGTAGTTTGGATTATAAATGTAAAAATTCTTTTAATAATCAAAATAAATTTTGTGATAATAATTCAATTTCTCGTTGGATCGTTTTAAATAATCAAATTATAGATGAAAATGGTAATATTAAGGATCTTAATAAAGATTTAGAAGCTTTGGATAGTTATTTATCTGAAGAAATTAAGCCTAAATTAAAAAAATTTGATAGTTTATCTGATAAATTAAAATTTTTAATTGATAATGATTATTATGAGGAAGATTTTTTAAAACTTTATTCTTTTGATCAAATTCAAGAAATTTATAAAATAGCATATGATTATAATTTTCGTTTTAATTCTTTTATGAGTGCTTATAAATTTTATAAAGATTATTCTTTAAAAACTAGAGATAAAAAAAATTATTTAGAAACTTATGAAGATCGTTTAGTTATTAATGCTTTATATCATAGTTCTGGAAATTTCGAATTAGCTAAGCAATTAATTAATAGTTTAATTAGACAAAATTTTACTCCAGCCACTCCTACATTATTAAACAGCGGGCTTAAAAAAAGAGGAGAATTTGTTTCCTGTTTTCTTTTAGAAGCCGGAGATTCTTTGAATGATATATCTCGCATTATAGAATTTACTATGCAATTATCTAAAATAGGTGGAGGAGTTTCTATTAATTTATCTAATTTAAGAGCTAAAGGTGAATCTATTAAAGGAATTGCTAATGCATGCAAAGGTGTTATTGGTGTAGCCAAAATTTTAGATTATGTTTCTCGTTATGCTGATCAAATGGGACATAGATTAGGAGCTGTTGCTATTTATTTAAGTGCTCATCATGCTGATATTTTAGATTTTTTAAACTCTAAAAAATTAAATGCAGATGATGATATTAGATTAAAAACGTTATCTTTAGGTGTGGTAGTATCTGATAAAATGATTTCTTTAGCTAAAGAAAATAAAATGATGGCTTTGTTTTATCCTCATAGTATTTATAAAAAATATAAAATAAATTTTGCAGATGTTAGTGTTGAAATGAATAAATGGTATGAAATTTTGGTTAATGATCCTGACATTGATAAAAAATTTATAAATCCTAGACATCTATTAGAAACAATTGCTCAATTACAAGGTGAATCAGGTTATCCATATATTATGTTTTGCGATAATGCCAATAAACAAAATACTTCGAGCGGAAAAATTAAATTTTCGAATTTATGCACAGAAATTTTACAGCCTTCAGTAACTTCTCATTATGCCCCTTATGATCAAAGAGATAAAGATATAATTGGTATGGATATTTCATGTAATTTATCTTCTGGTCATATGGGTAATATGATTAAAAATAAAAATATTAAAGAGACTGTTTTTTTAGCTATGGAATTGATGAATTCGGTTTCTATAAAGAGTAATATTCATTATGTTCCGGGAGTATGTAAAGCTAATCGATTGAATAGGAGTGTTGGTTTCGGCATGATGGGTCATCATAGTTTTTTAGTAGAAAATATGATAGAATTCGGTAGCGAAGAAAATTTAGAATTAATTGATGTTTTTTTTAATGCTGTTAATTATTATTCTTTGTTACATTCTAATTTGAAAGCTAAAAAAACAGGTCAAAAATTTTTTAACTTTGAACAGTCAACTTATGCTAGCGGTGAATATTTCGAAAATAGACAAGCTATCATGCCTAAACTTCCAAAAATTAAAAAGATTTTTGAAGATATTGAATTACCTAATAACGAAGATTGGGATGAATTACGTAAAAACATTATAAAGTATGGTTTATGGAATTCACATAGATTAGCTATAGCCCCTAATGGTTCTATTGGATATGTTATGTCTACTACTTCTTCTCTAACGCCTATTAAACAATTAGTTGAAGAAAGAACTTATGGAAATTCTAAAACTTATTTTCCGGCACCTTATTTGTCTGATTTTTCTTTTATGTATCAAACTGCTTATCAAATTGATAAATTTAAACTAATAAATGTTATATCGGTTGCGCAAAAACATATAGATCAAGGTATTTCGCTGGAATTATGTATTAATTCTGATATGAATACTAGAGAATTGCAAAAAATTTATTTATATGCTCATTATAAAGGAATAAAAACTCTTTATTATACTAGAACTAGAAAATTAAAATTATCCGAATGTGAAGCATGTTCTATTTAATTATTTTTTTGGATAAAAAAAATATTTCTTAAGGAGATAAATGATTATGTCATTGTCGGTAAGACAAGTTTTAGATAAAGTGGTAGAAGAATTGTCTATAAGGTGTAGTCCAGAGGTTTTTAGAGCTAATTTTATTAATATGAAAAATCCTTATAAAATAGAAGAAAATACTATTTTTATTTTAGTTAGTGATTTTATTAAAACTAAAATTATTTTACTGAATTATTTAGATTTAATTCAGGAAATTTCTAAAAAATATTCTGATAAAGACATTTTTTTTAAATTTTTGTCTGACGAGGATTTATTAACTAATTCTGATAAAAATATGGTTATAGATACGAATAATTCAGATAATTTTGATAATGATGATTTATTAACTAATTCTGATAAAAATATGGTTATAAACAAGAATAATTTAGATAATTTTGATAAAAATAAATCTTTAAAAATGGATTATTCTTGGGATTTAAAAGAATTTAATTTGAATTATAATGATAATTTTTATTCTGGTTTGGAATCTAGATATAATTTTGATAATTTTGTTACAGGAGCGAGTAATGATTTTACTTTTCGAATTGCTAAAAAAACTGCTAACGAAGAAACCTTATTGAGAGCTAATCCTTTATATATTTTTGGAGATGTTGGTTTAGGTAAAACTCATTTAATGCATGCTATAGGTAATTTTATAATGCAAAAAAATCCCTATAAAAAAATTTTGTATGTGAAAGCCGAAGGATTTATGGAAGAATTTACTTCTAAATTGAAACAAGATCAAATGGATGAATTTCATGCGAAATATAGAAATTTAGATGTTTTATTAATAGATGATATTCAAATGATGGAAAATGCGAAATATACGCAAATAGAGTTTTTTAAACTTTTTGATCATTTGAATTCTCAACGTAAACAAATAGTTATTACCAGCGATAAACCTGTAACTCAATTAAAAAAAATTATGGGTAGATTAACAAACCGTTTTCAATCAGGTTTAGTAAGTGATATTAAGAAACCTGATCAACAACATTGCTTAAAGATTATTGAAAAAAAGTTATTATTAATGCCAAGTAATTTAAGAAATAAATTAAATAAAGAAGTTTTAAATTTTATTTCTTTTCATTTTGGGGATAATATCCGCGAATTAGAAGGAGTTTTATTACGTTTATTAAATCATACTCAAATTTATGGTTTCGAAATGAATTTGACCAATTCATTAATCGCTTTAGAATCTTTATTAAAGAATAAAAATAATATTTCTCCTGAAGAAACTGATATTAGGAACATTCAGAAAGTTGTTAGTCGATTTTTTAATATTAAAGTTAGTGATTTAAATGGTCAATCTAGAGATCCTCAATATTCTTTACCTCGAGATATAGCTATTTATTTAATTAAAAAGAGAAATAAAATTTCTAATGAAATGATAGGTTTTTTATTTAATAAAAGACATTATTCGACTATTTCAAAATCTTATCAGAGAATCAAAAATAAAATTAAAGTGGATCAAAATTTAGAAAAAAATATTCAGAAAATAATGTTAAAGTTAAATAATGATAATCTCGCTTTGGAGGGTTAATTCAAACAATTATGCATTTAGAAATTACAAAGGAAGTTTTATTACATTATTTATTACAAATTTATAAAATACTTCCTCCTAAAACTCTTTTTCCTATTTTTCATTACATTAAGATTAAAGCTTTAAATAATGTTTGTTATTTAGAAGCGATGGATTATAATAAGAATATTCAATTACAAATTAAAGACACTGATTTATCAGTTAAACAAAATGGCTCTTTAGTGATTATAGGTAAACATTTAGTGGATATTATTAAAAAAATTGATTTTTGTTCGTTAGAAATGACTCTTGTAGAAGATTATTTGTTATTTATTAATTCTAAAAATTCTGAATATAAATTAAAAGTTATTGATTTGCAATTTTTTCCTTCTGTTAGTTTTGATTTTAAATCTGATAAATTTTTAGTTATTAAAAAGGAACTTTTAAAAAAAATTATTAAAGAAGTTAATGTTGCCGCTTCTCGTGATAAGCAACAAAAAATTCTTATGGGAGTTAATTTTATTTATGAAAATTCTATTTTAAGAGTTTTGGCTACAGATACTTTTCGGATTGCGCAAAAAGAAATATCATTAGATTTAGATTATTGCGATTTTAATATTACTGTTTCTTATAAAAATTTAGAAGAATTATATAAATTATTAGATTATCAAAAAGACGAATTCGTTAATATATCTATTAATAAACAAAAAATGATTTTAAAATGTGATAGTTTATTATTTCAAACTACTCTTTTAGAAGGAAAATATCCTGCATGGCCTATTATTAAGGTTGGTTCTTTTCCTTTTTTTGTAAAAATTAATAGATTAGATTTTTTAAAAACTTTAGAAAGAGTTTCTTTAGTTTTAACTAAAGAAGAAAATATTTTTTCTAATATTATTAGATTATATATTAGATTAGATAATATTATAGAAATTTCGGCTAGTAGTGATGAAATTGGTCAAGCTTCAGAGCGATTAAATTCTATTGAAGTTTTTGCTAATGAAAATGTGGAAACTTTTTTAAATGTTCAACATTTAGAAGATATTTTAAAGGTATTTCCGGTTAAAGAATTTAAAATGATTTTTGATAGTTTTGCTACATCTTTTGTTATTTTCAACGAAGAAGATGCTGGTATGTTATATTTGTTGTTTCCTGTTGTTGGCAAAATATAATATTATTCGAAAATTAAAATATCGGTGGTTTTTGGGGAAGATGGATTATCTTAAAAAAAATGATATTACAATATATAATTTAATTTTAAAAGAAGCAAAAAGACAAAAAGATTGTTTAACATTGATTGCTTCTGAAAATTTTACATCTCAAGCTGTTTTGGAAGCTCAAGGAAGTATATTAACTAATAAATATGCAGAAGGTTATCCTGATAAAAGATATTATAATGGTTGCTATTGTGTTGATGAAATTGAAAAAATAGCAATTTCAAGAGCTCAACAATTATTTAATGTTAAATATGTTAATGTTCAACCTCATTCAGGAACTCAAGCAAATATGGCTGTTTTGCAAGCTTTATTAAAACCTAATGATGTTATTTTAGGTATGTCTTTGGATGCAGGAGGACATTTGAGTCATGGTTCTATTTTAAGTTTTTCTGGTATTTTCTTTCGTTCTTTTAGTTATAGTGTTTCTCCGGAGACAGAAATTCTTGATTATGAAAATATTCTTAAAATAGCTTATCAAGTAAAGCCAAAATTAATTATAGCAGGCGCTTCTGCTTATTCTAGAAAAATTGATTTTGTAAAATTTCGTCAAATTGCTGATAAAGTTAATGCTTATTTAATGGCGGATATTGCTCACATAGCAGGATTAATAGTAAGCCGTTTACACCCTTGTCCTTTGCTTGCTAAAGCTGATGTAGTTACTTCTACCACTCATAAAACTCTTAGAGGTCCTAGAGGCGGAATTATTTTAACTAATAGTTTAGAGATAAATAATAAAATTAATAAAGGGATTTTTCCTGGAACACAAGGGGGACCTTTTATGCATACTATTGCTGCTAAAGCAGTTGCTTTTAAAGAAGCTTTAACAAATGATTTTTTATTATATCAAAAACAAGTGGTCAAAAATTCTTTGTGTTTAACTAATTGTTTAATAAGTTTAGGTTATCGTGTCATTAGTGGTACTACAGAAAATCATTTATTAACGGTTGATGTGACTTATAATAATCCGCAATTAAATGGTAAAATTGCGGCAGATATTTTGCAAAAAATTAATATTATAGTTAATAAAAATTTTATTCCTTTCGATAAAAATAAAGGTTTTTATCCTTCAGGAATTCGACTAGGAACTGCTGCTATGACTACAAGAGGCTTTAAGGAGAAAGAATTTATTCAAATAGCTTATATGATAAATCGTGCTTTAAAAAATTATCAAAATGAAATTATTTTATCACAAATAAAAAAAGAAGTTTTAACCTTAATTGCTAAATACCCTTTATATTATTAAAAATTAATATAAAATTTTGATTTTATTATTGATATTTTAATTTAAATTTATCGAATATGTTAAAATGTATTAGTGAAGATTTTTTTATTAAATTTTAATTATTCAAAAATCGTTTGTGTTGGTTATGAAAAAAATATTAATTTTTATTTAGAAAAGGATATAACTTATGAAAAAGACTATTCAACATCCTAATTTTTACGAAATCGAAGTCGCTTGTGCTACTTGTCATAAAAAACATAAAATCGGAACTACTGTGGAAAAAATTAAGATTGAAACTTGTTCTAATTGTCATTCTTTTTATACGAATTCTCAATCTTTTGTTACAGTTGCGGGCAGGATTGATAAATTTTATAAACGCTATGGTAAATTATCAGGTTCCAAAGACGAAAAGTCAAATTGAATTAATTATTTATCAACGAAGAGAGAGGTTATCTTTATAATGATGGTGGTAGATGAAGAAGGTTTTATTGAAGTTATTTGCGGTCCTATGTTTTCTGGAAAAACAACTGAATTGATTAAACGCATTAATTTATTAAAATCTTTGCAATTACAATTTTTAGTTTTTAAACCATTTATTGATAATCGTTATTCGTTCAAAAGTGAATTAATTAACCATAATTTAGAAAGAGCTCCTGCTATTTTGATTGGTCAAAGTCAAGAAATTTTTAATTTTATGAAACCGGGTATTGATTTTATAATTATTGACGAAGCCCAATTTTTAGATTCTGATATTGAAAAAATTGTTAATGATTTATCTTATCAAGGTATACGTATTATTATAGCAGGTTTGGAATTAGATTTTCGTGGTAGACCTTTTGGTTCTATGCCATATTTATTATCTATTGCTGATAGAGTCACTAAGTATAGATCTTATTGTTTTATTTGCGGAAAAGAAGCATCTAGAACTCAAAGAATTTATTCTAATTTGAAAAATAAATTTTCAATTGAGAAAGAACCAATAATTTTAATAGGTGGAAAAGATTATCATGAACCTTGTTGTCGAAAATGTCATAAATTTAAATTTTAAATTATTTTTATATTAATGTTGTTTTAGGTTTGTATTTGGTTATGAAAAAAAAACATTTTTGCTTTATGAAAGAAGCTTTTCAGGAAGCGCAAAAAGCTTTCGAAAAAGGAGAAGTTCCTGTAGGGGCTGTTGCGGTAATAGATGATAAAATTGTAGCTAGAGCCCATAATAATACAGAAAATAGTCAATTATTCTTTAGTCATGCAGAATTTTTAGTTCTTATAGAAGTTAATCTTCAATTGAAAAATTATAGAATGAATATGGTTGATATTTATGTTACTTTAGAACCTTGTATGATGTGTTTTGGAGCTTTAATTCAATCTCGAGTTAATAAAATTTATTATAGTGCTTCTAATGTTAATTTTAATTTTTATCATAATTTTTTATATATCTATAATAATTTAAAATATCATGAAAAATTTGTTAAATTATTTATTTTTGAATCAGAGAGCCGGAATATTTTAAGAAAATTTTTTTCTAATTTAAGACATAAACATTCTTATAATTGATTTTTTAATGTATAATAAGTTAGGTGATGATGTTAAAATTATTTATTTAATAATTTTTTTTAAAAATCATCATTCAATGTTAATTAAAATGAATTTGGTCAGATCTTAATTGAAGCAGCCATAAATTTTATTGCATGTGAGTGATGATTTTTAAGAAAATTTGTTATATAATTTATATATATAAAGATAATTTAATTTTTAATAAAAATAAATAGGATAGGTTTAACAATTTGGGTTTTAATTTTTGGAATGAAAGTAAATTTCAGCTTTTACCTTTAGTTTTTGATTCTGTCAAAGGCGAACCTTTTCATGAGGATGAATATAAATTAGATCAACAACAGGTTAAAATTCAATTTTATTATTTGAAACAAAATGAATATCAAGATAATTTTGCTAAATTAAATCAGTATATTGTTTGGACTTTAAAAGATAATATTTATCGAGTTTTTATAGATAAATTTTATTATGAAAAATTTAGTATTTTATATCAACCTGAAATTAATATTTTTTTTATTAAGTATATTTTGAATTCTTTAAAAACTTATAATTCTATGTTATTGAAGAGATATTTTTATATGTTTTGCGGGTTTTTATTTTATGTATTAAATGTTATTGTCTTTTTTAAATTAAATTATTTTTTAGGTAATTTCAAATTACTCTTAATATTCTTATTTTTTCTGTTATTTTTGATTTTCTCGTTTTATTTAATTAAAAATCAAAATAGTTTTTTTGTAGATAAGAAAAAGAAATTATTTCAAGAATTTAAAAATAATATGGAAAGTTTTTTGGGAAAAGAAGTTACGGAAAAAATTTTATTAGAACATAAAGAATATTTAAATTTTATATCTGATAAAATAAAAAATGAAAATGAATAAATTTATTTACTTATTTTTATCAGAAATTTAATTTAAAAGATGACAATTTTTTTCAGAAAGGCATGCTTAAAATGAAATATTACCAAACTATTGTAGTAGGCGGTGGTCATGCCGGTGTAGAAGCTGCTTTAGCTTTAGCAAAACAATCTCATAAAACTTTGTTAATTACTGGTAATTTACAACAAATAGCTTCTCTTCCTTGTAATCCTTCTATAGGTGGTCCAGCTAAAGGTGTAGTTGTGAGAGAAATTGATGCTTTAGGTGGTATTATGGGAAAAGCTGCTGATATTTGTCAAATTCAAATGAAAATGTTAAATACTTCTAAAGGACCAGCTGTCAGAAGTTTAAGAGCTCAAATAGATAAAATTAAATACCCCCAGTTTATTTTAAAAACACTTAAAAACACTTCTAATTTAACTTTAATAGAAGATTTGGTCGAAAATTTAATTATTCAAGAAAACGATTTATGTGTTAAAGGAGTTAAATTAATTAGTGGCAAGATTATTTATAGTGATATCATTATATTAACCACAGGAACTTATTTAACAAGTAAAGTTTTAATAGGTTCTAAAATTATAAATTCAGGTCCTAATAAAGCTCCTACCACTTATGGTATCAGTGAACAATTAAAAAAATTTGGAATGGAAGTTATTCGTTTAAAAACAGGAACTCCGCCTAGAGTTCATAAAGATACTATTGATTATAGTAAAACTGTTGAACAAGCAGGTGATAACATTTTTCAAACCTTTAGTTCTCCTTCGGTTATTAATGATTTAGGTGTGCAGAAATTATGTTTTTTGACTCATACTAATAATGATACTCATCAAATAATTCGTAAACATTTACATAAATCAGCAATGTATAGCGGTTATATTTATAGTTCTGGTCCGCGTTATTGTCCTTCTATAGAAGATAAAATAGTAAGATTTTGTGATAAAAATAGACATCAATTGTTTATTGAACCTGAAAGTTTGTTTTCTGACGAGATGTATTTGCAAGGACTATCTATGAGTATGCCTTGCGAAGTACAAGAAGAAATTTTAAAAACTATTCCAGCTTTTTCAAAAGCTAAAATTGTTAAATACGCTTATGCCATCGAATATGATGCTTTTAATCCGAATCAACTGTTTCATACTTTAGAAAGTAAAAAAATTAAAAATTTATTTTTAGCTGGTCAAATTAATGGTACTAGTGGTTATGAAGAAGCTGCCTGTCAAGGACTAATTGCGGGAATCAATGCAGCTTTAAAACTGCAAAATAAACCTCCTTTTATCTTAAAACGTAATGAAGCTTATATTGGTGTTTTAATTGATGATTTAATTAATAAAGGGACTTATGAGCCATATCGTTTATTAACTTCTAGAGCTGAATTTCGTTTATTATTGAGGCATGATAATGCAGATTTAAGATTAATGCCTTATGGTTTTAAATTTGGTTTAGTCGATCATAAAACTTTTGATTGGTTAAAAAGCAAACAAGTTAAAATTGATTCTTTAAAAGAAAAATTAAGTAATTTTTATTTAGATATAGAGGATTTTCGCAAATTAAATATTCATTTTGGTTCTCGTCGTATGAGTTTATATCAGTTATTAAAAAGATCTGATTTACAAGAAGATATTTTATATAATTTTTTTTCAAATCAATATTCTGCTGATGTTATAGAGCAAGTAGGAATTCAAATTAAATATGAAGATTATATTTTAAAATCTGAAAAAGAAGTTAAAAAAAATTCTTATTTGGAAGAAAAAATAATACCCAATAATATTGATTATCAAATTATTAATAATTTATCTCAAGAAGCTAAAGAAAAATTAACTAAAATAAAACCTTTTAATATAGCTCAAGCTTCTCGTATTTCTGGAGTGAATCCTGTTGATATTAATATTTTATTAATTTATTTGCAAAAGTATAGTAATTCTCATGTATAAATCGTGTTTACAAAAAAAATTCAAATTAAATCAATTCCAAATGATGAAATTTCATACATATGCTATGTGTTTATCAAATTATAATAATCAAATAAATTTAACTTCGATATTAGAACCTGAATTAATATATATTAAACATTTTTATGATTCTTTATTAGTGTCTTCTTTGGTTGATTTTAATCAAATCAATTCTTTGTGTGATATGGGTACAGGAGCAGGTTTTCCAGGAATTCCTTTAAAAATTGCATTTCCTCATTTAAATTTAATTTTAATCGAATCTTCTTATAAAAAAACTATTTTTTTAAAAAGTTTAGTTAAAAAAATATCTTTACAAAATGTTTATATTTATAATCAGAAGATAGAAAAACATCATCTTCGATATGATTATCTTATAGCTAGAGCTTTAGGAAGATTAAATATTATTTTAAAATTAGTTTATCCTTTGTTAAATAATCAAGGTAGTTTTATCGCAATGAAAGGTCCTAATTATGATAGAGAGTTTATAAGTGATAAAATTTTTGATAAATTCCGATTAAAAGATAAACAAATGTTGGATTTACCTAATCAAATAGGTACTAGAGTAAATTTATTATTTAGTAAATTGATATAATTTTATTTACTGACGATTGGTAATTTATAATTTTTTATTATCTTGATTTGATTTTAATTAATAGTTTTTTTCTTATTTATTTTAAATTTAATTTTTACGATTGTTATTTTTTAGTTATATATAAAATGGCGTTATTTGATAATAATTTTAATTCAAATAGATTAAATAGATACAGAAAGCGCTATTAGAGAAAATAATAATGATAAAATTCTATCGACAAAATTTTAATATTCTTTTTAATTTTTATATTGATAGTATTTTTAATCAATTAATTATCAATCGAATTAATTTAAATATTTTTAAATGGGATTTTGGAATAATTTTGGTAGTTCGTTCTGGTTATATCTAGTTAATGTTTATTATTGAATAAATTTTAATTAAAATGAAAATTTATTTGTATTTGTGTTCTTTAAGATTTATTTTTACAGTAATTTAATATTTGTGAAATTTAGTGATTATTATTAATTATTTTATGTATATATTCGTTTAAAAATAATTTAAGTAATATTAATTTATTTCAAAAAAGACCTAATTAAAGATGATATAGATATTTATTAAGTTATTGAATTAAATTATTTATTATTTTTGATTCGAAAACAGAAAAAGGAATTAATGTAGAATTTCATGAATAAGTTATGGGAAAATATTTCTTATATTTTAATTTCTTCTTTTATTATTATCAGTGTTTTTTTGATAGGTTTTATTATTGTTAATTATGACGAAAATAAAGCTTACAATAGCCTTCTCAATAATTCTAAAATTTTTGAAAAAAGTCCGAATAATCAAGAAAATACGAAATTTATAAAAGATGGATCAATAACACGTTTCACGCCTAAATCTTATTATGATTTTCCACAAGACGACCCTTCGGCGTTAGAAAGTAAACACAATAAACAAGAAGATTCTGAATCAACTACACAAAGTTTTCAAACCACTAGTCATACAATAAATTCAGTTTCATCAGAAAATACTCAACCAAAAATTAATAATGAAAATACTCAACAAGAAGATTCTGAATCAACTACACAAAGTTTTCAAACCACTAGTCATACAATAAATTCAGTTTCTTCAGTTTCATCAGAAAATACTCAACCAAGAACTAATATTGTTTCTTTTGGTCAAAGACATTTTTATAATCCGAATTTTTTTGAATTGATTCAAAAAGTTTTAAATTTTGAAGTAATTGATTGGGGAACTATTCAAAATTTACATCCTGAAGATTTATTTTCTTTTTTCAAAGAAGAACCTAATAAATTTTTCACTCAAGAACAAAGAAATTTAATTATTAAATCTTATTTAGATGATTATAATATTCGAAGATTATTAAAAGAATATATTCTTCAAAATTACATTAATTTCCAAGAATTATTTAAATTTGGATTTACTTGGGAACAATTATCTTTTTATTTTGATTTTATCAATTCAGATTTTCCTCAATATATTGGAGAAGTTTTAAAAGGTAAAAAGATTGTATGGAAACAATTATTAGAAAAAGTATATGCTCATGATTTATTTATATTTTTTGATGAAGAACCTAATAAATTTTTCACTCCAGAACAAAGAAATTTAATTATTAAATCTTATTTAGATGATTTAGATGTTCGAACAACTTTAAAATTTTATGTTAAAGAAGATTCTAAACGTTTTTCAAAATTACTTAAATTTGGATTTACTTGGGAACAATTAGCTTTTTGTTTTGAATTCGAAAATAAAGCTTTTTATAAATATATTAAAAATGTTTTGAAAGGCAAACCAGTTGATTTTATAGATTCAAAAAATTTAAATTATCATGATGTATTTAAATTTTTTATAAAAGAACCTGATCATTTTTTGACTCAACAACAAAGAAGTAGAATTATTCAAGCTTATTTATCAGATGATAATATTAAAAAATTTTTAAAAGATTCTATACGTTATGATATTATTAGTGTTGCGCAATTTTTTGAATTTGGATTTACTTGGGAACAATTAGACGTTTTGTTTTGATTTTCGCATTTCAGATTTTCTTCAATAAATTAAAGATTTTTTAAAAAGTTGAAAGTTTTTATAGTAATAAATATCCGATTTATATAATAATGATTTACTTTTATTTAATTTGATTTTAATATTTTTTTGATTATTATAAAAATTTATTATTGTTTATTTGGTAAAATTAATCGAGATGAAATTTTTCAAAAGTTTATCTCGATTAATTTCTTTTTTCTTTTTATAATGAATTCATTAATTAAGGAAGTTATAAAATATTTTATGAATATTGAAAAAATTTTTAATTATAAATTGATTGTATGTATTATTAATTTATTTTTGATAAGTGGAATGTTTTTGGCAGTTTTTTCTAATTATCAAACACAAACGAATTCTAAAGAAGTTATATTTTCTTCTAAAAATAATATTTTTAACAAATATAGTGATGATTCAAAAATGTTGATTCCTGAGAAAAATTTTTTTTCAATTGATCAAGAATTTTTTAAAAGTATTGAAACTGATATAAGAAAAAAAATTTTTAAAAAAAATGGTGAATTAGTAGGAATTAAATTATACGAAAATGAAGATGATAATTTTCCTATTGTGTTTGAAGAATATAATGAGAAAAATTTTATAACACAAATTACTAAATATAACAAAGAAAATGGCTTTAAATTGTATACAATTAAATATATTTATGATAAATCAAAAGTTATTAATAAAATTAAAGAAATCTATAATGATTTGCAAAAAATTAGTCAAATAGAAATATATAATGTTAATTATAGTTGTGATAAATCTAATGATTATTTGAGTAAAGTTACTAAATATAATGATTTTAATAGTATTTTGTATACTGTAGATTATATTTATAATAAATTACAAAAAGTTAGTCGTATAAATAAAGATATTTATAATGATTCCGGTAAACGTCTTTTTACAGAAATTTATCATATCATTGATGGTTCAGAGATGCCTGTTTTGATAAAAAAAATTCGTTATTCTTTGAAAAATGGTATAATTGAATCTATTTTTCACTATTTTAACGCAAAAGATAATAAAAAAAAGATAGTTAAGCAATTTTTTGTTGGTGGTATTCTTGATAAAACTATTACAGAAGAAACCGATTTATTAGCCAATAAAAAAACTAAAATAGTTTATCAAGATCGTAATGACGAAATATTTAAGATTAATAAATATGATTTAAATCAACATATGTGGTGTTCAGAAGTTTATAAAAATAAAGTTATTGTAGACAGACGTTGTGAAGATAAAAAAGATAAAAGTAATCGTTCTTACAAGCATTATCAAAAATTACAAAATAAAGAAGATTTAGCTCTTATTGATGAACAATTTATCGATGAACAAAATAATGTATGGAATAAAGAATATATTTATAAAGCTAATGGCGAATTAGATCATGTTATCGCTAAAAAAATTTATTATTAAAAATATTTTATTAAAAATATTTTGTATTATTTTTAGATATTAGAAGTAATTAATTTATAATAAATTTAGATTTTAATCGAAATTAAAATTTTTAAATTTATTTAAATTTTACTTTTTTTTATTATAATAATATCTAAGGGTGGCTAATATAGACCTTAATATTTTTGGTATCATATATTTGTTGGCTGATCCGCTTCCGACGACCAATCTTACAAAGTACTAATGTTTTTTTTATTCATAATGCTTCTCCATTTGGCATTTCTAACCGTTTCAATATGATGAATTTCCAGAGGTTGACCTTCTTACCTGGCAAATGTCACATTTTTGTGCTATCAACCTGTCAGTTAATCTTGTTTGTTTTTTGAAAAAAAAGGAATGGATAATTATTCCAGTCATTTCACCTTGATAATTACTCATTATTTTGATTCTTTTCCAGGATAACCTCTCCCATGATTCTGCTTTAGTCATTCGAGTAGATGAGTTGTATTTAACTAACGTACCAAGGTATTTTGTAAAGATTGTCATCGCAAGATAACCAATCAACAAATACAGGATATTAGAAAACAAGAACGATAAGAATAAATAGCTAATCAACCGTGAGGGGAAATTAGTTCTCG
>NZ_MWKN01000039.1 GCF_002009625.1 Candidatus Phytoplasma citri | reverse complement strand
GGAAAGCGGTGTGCTTGGAAACTTGCTCGCACCGTTTGGGCGGGGGCTGATTGTAAATAAAACAGCAAATACAAATCGCTGTATAAAACGCAATTAATCTATCCGTATTTGATTGATAAACCAGAAAGCTCTAAAAAAAATAATTATAAATAACTAACTAAAGGAGAATTAATTAATGTTCAAATTATCAAGTCAATTTAAAATAATAAGTATTTGTTTATTTGTTGTTGTAGGATTATTTTTAATTAATAATAAAAAATTATATGCTTTTCCTGGAATAAACTTAGATGTAAGAAAAAATCAAATACAAGGAGAAATAAATAGCTTAGTGATAGAAATGAGTAATATTTTTAACGATATGAGTATAGATTCTTCAACGCGTTTGAATAGAATGACTATAACTAATGATAGAATAAATATTTTATTCAATGAACTCGAAATGATAAATCAACAAATTAATATACGTGATATGCTCAATCTACAAAGAAATAATAATGAAAATCGACAAAATCATACTAGAAGAATTTAAAATAATTCAAATTTAATCATAAACTAAAGATCTCTTTGTCTCAGAGAGGTCTTTTTATTTCATAAATCAATATGGAGCTAAAAACTATATTAATTAATTAAAAAATATTTTAATCTTTATCAATTAATTTGATCTTGTTTTTAACAAGAAATAATTATTATTTTTTGTCGTTATATAAACCGCTAAAACCCACAAAAAAATCATTCGGAAAATTTATTTAATGATTAATAAAGTTAAACAATATTATAGATGATTTAAATAGTTCTTTTCTTGACTGCTTAATCAATAATTAATAACAAATTTAGTTTTATTAATTATTATTTTATTATTTATCACTTATTTATTAGATTTAATTGATTTTATTCTGAAATTTTGTATTTATTACATTTTTTTATTTTTTAAGAAAATATATCTTTTTATTATCCAAAAAAATTTTTAATAAAAAATAATTAATCATAAATATCGATATTTTAAATTAAAAAATAAATTATGAAATTAACATATTCAAAAATATATTAACACTTTGAAAATCACTTTGCATTACTAGTTAAATCCTTTTTTATTTTATGTAATAATTAAAAAAATATTTGAAAAAAATTTTACTTTTAACAAATAAACTTAAAAAACAATAAAAATAAATTCCATATCACAAACAAATTATTTGACAAAAATTAATTTAAATTTTTTTGATAATAATATTAGTGGAATTTTCAAAAAATATACATTCCGATATTAATAATTTTATAATCAATATTTTTTAAATTAAAAAACTAAATAAAATTAAAATATTAATAATAATTTAAATAAATATAAAATTTACAAAAAAAATATCAGAAATATCTAATTTTTTTAAACATTAGATTTAATTAGTGAATTAAAATATTATTTAATAAATATACAGACAATAAAATATTAAATAAATACAATTTATAAAAAAATAATATTAAATATACTTTTTAAAGTTGTTAAAGTTGAAAAAATAAAAAATTTTTAATTCAAATAATGTTATATTAACAAAATTTAGAAATTAAAAACAGTTAAAAATAACAAATGATAAGCTTAAAAACAAAACTTAGATTATTTTTCGGTCTAATCTCGAAATTGAAATATTTTAAAAAAGCCGATTTATAAAAAGAATAATAACTTTTACATAGCGAAAAAATGTTTAATATCTTTCTAAGGGCGCCAAAGAGGCCTAAATTTCGCGCTATCTAACCAATAGCCAGGGCCGATAAACCCTGAAAGGATATGGTCGGTTTAGTAAACGAAAGAATACTGGATTATAGCAGACCATAAAA
>NZ_MWKN01000038.1 GCF_002009625.1 Candidatus Phytoplasma citri | reverse complement strand
GGAAAGCGGTGTGCTTGGAAACTTGCTCGCACCGTTTGGACGGGGGCTGATTGTAAATAAAACAGCAAAGATAAATCGCTGCATAAAACGCAATTAATCTATCTGTATCTTGAAATGTTAAATTATTATCAAAAAGGTTTATTAACTATTAATTTAAATATTCCGGGGATCATTAAACTTAAACCTTTATATTTCGAATTTTTTAATTTATTTATGAAAAATATTATAATACCTTTTTTACAAACAAAAAAAATATGTTTAGGTTGTAATGATTTTAGAATATTATTTGATAAAGCTGGTTTTTATGTTAATATAATTTTGATTACTGCAGAAATAACAAAATTAATAGAAATTAAAAAAAATTTTTTAATTTTAGAAAAAACTCATATTTGTTTTCGTTTAGTTGATTTAGATATTATTAATTTAAAACATGAAAATATTTCCCGAAATTTGTTTTATCCGCCGAATTCTCGATTATGTTTTATATGTTCGAAAGAAGCAAAAGTATGTGCTTTGAATAAAGCACATAACTTAAGAGAATTATTAACATTTATTGATGATATTATGATAAATTTTATTTGTTCAAATAAAAAAATCTAATTTAATAAATTAAAAATAATTTGAATTTTTATATGGATATATTATTTATTTATTGATCTGATTATTTTTTATTATAAATATTTTTTTATTTTTTTATTTATATTATTAATTACAATAAAAATATTTTTAGGAGTTTTTTTTATGAAAATTATGTCTGTTAATTCTGGTAGTTCATCTTTGAAGTTTCAATTAATTGATATGGTTACAGAAGAAATGTTATGTAGTGGTTTATGTGAGCGAATCGGTAGTGTTAATTCTATATTTACTATTAAAACTTCAGATCGAATTTATAAACAAAATATAGTTATTGCTGATCATCGATTAGCTATTGAATTATTATTAAAAAAATTAATCGAATTATCAATCATTAAAGAAATTACTGAAATTAAGGGAATTGGTTATCGTATTGTTCAAGGTGGCGAATTATTTCCAAATTCTATTATTTTAACAGATGAAAATCTTGATAAATTGGAAAGTTTAAATAATTTAGCTCCTTTACATAATCCGGTTAATATTTTGGGTGCTCGTTTGTTTAAACAAATTTTACCTAAAGCTCTTCATGTAGGCGTTTTTGATACTAGTTTTCATCAAACCATTAAAGCTTCTAATTTTTTATATGCAGTACCTTACGAATGGTATAAAAAATATCAAATTCGTAAATATGGTGCCCATGGTACTTCTTGTCGTTTTATTGTTCAAGAAGCAAAACGTTTTTTAGAAAAATCTAATTTAAAATTAATTATTTGTCATGCTGGAAATGGAGTTTCTATTACTGCCGTGAATAGCAAAGGAGAATCAGTAGATACTTCTATGGGAGTTACACCATTAGCTGGTGTTCCAATGGGTACGCGTAGCGGAGACATAGATCCTGCTATTGTTGCTTTAATTTCTAGTTATGAAAATAAAACCTCTCAAGAAGTGATTAATGATTTAAATAATAAATCTGGCTTATTAGGTATCTCAGGACTTTCTAACGATTGCAGAGATTTAGAAAAAGCGATGTTAGAAGGTAATGCTCAGGCTAAATTAGCTTTAGAGATTCAAATTAAGAAAATTGTTGATTATATTGCCAGTTATTATGTAGCATTAGAAGGTATTGATGCTCTGGTATTTACAGCAGGTGTTGGTGAAAATTCCATTTTTTTTAGATCAGAAATTATTTCAAAATTAGCAGTTTTAAATATTTTTTTAGAACCAACATTAAACGAAAATGGTCCTAAATTGAGAAATATTGCTAGCAAAAATTCTATTATTCCTATTTTAATTATTCCTACTAATGAAGAATTAACTATTGCTCGAGATGTTATATCTTTTATTTCGAATAAAAATAATGAAGCTAATATAGAGTAAATAAATAATTTTAATCTTTTTATGAGCGTTCTAATAACTTAAATATTGTGTTATCTCATCAATAACTAGTAGCTAATAAAGCAAGAACATTACCTCCTCTTTTTATCAAATATTTCCTTGCTGTCTGAATCTAAATTTTAACCTTTGAGTAGAACAAGTTTAATCCGTAATAATGACTTTGTCGTTGGCGTCAAAGGAACATTAAGTGCAACACTAAGAAGATAAAAAATCAAGTCACTTAATGTTCGGAATAATGTTAAAATTAACTATTATTAAAGACAAATTTCAGATAATTATTTATCACAAAGGAACACAGTTATTCTCTTACATGGTTAAAATAAATTCTGCCAACAGTATTTAAAAAAACCGTAAAAATTCTACTTAAAGAAAAAGTTTAAATCTAAATGTCGAAGTCTAAATTTAAGATATATGAAAAAAATAAGGATAAATCGATTCAACCTGATTAAACATTAAGAAATAATTTAGAGTTATAAAACGATTTTAGAGGAGGGGATATCTTCTGCTACTTTTTTTAGCTAATAATTTCTGATAATTAACCGATTGTCATTTCTATCTGTTATTAATTTTATAATGACCGCTAGATTAATTGTATAAATTATGCGGAATATGATGCTTAATTAACCTATTTGAGAATCTATTATACAAAATAATGATTGATTGGATAAAAAGTTAGTTCTCGAGAGATAATATATCAGGATAATCTTATTACTACGAATTTTGCTTATAAGTTTTTTATAATGAAGGATGTTTTATATTTTTTTGCAAAAATTTTCAATTAATAAAGATAATTATTTAGGAGGAATACCCAAGTTTGGTTAAAGGGGCTCGCTTGGAAAGCGTGTAGATCTTATTAGATGCGAGGGTTCGAATCCCTCTTCCTCCGCCATTATTTTTTTTTATAAATGATTTATATAAATGAATATTTTATTATTTTATAACATAATTTTTTCGAAAATGAAATATAAAATCATAAAATATTTAATTTATAAAAATGTGATTTCGAGCAAAAGGTTAAATGTGTTATTAATATGAAAAAATATTTAAATTTATGTCGTACTATTTTAAAATATGGTAATATACGTGATAATCGTACTAAAGTTTTAACTAAAAGTATTTTCGGTTATCATATGCGTTTTAATTTGACCCAAGGGTTTCCTTTATTAACGACAAAAAAAATTAATTTTAATCTAGTGATACATGAATTATTATGGTTTATTAAAGGAGATACTAATATTCGTTATTTAGTTGAAAATAAAGTTAATATTTGGAATGAATGGCCTTACGAACAATATCGTAACTCATCTTTTTTCAAAAACGAAACTTTATCGGAATTTATAAATAAAATTAAAGAAGATGAAAATTTTGCTAAAAAATATGGAAATCTTGGACCGATTTACGGAAAGCAATGGCGTGATTTTGCAGGAGTTGATCAATTAAAACAAGTAATTAGTGATATTAAATTTAATCCTTATTCACGGCGTTTAATTATTTCTGCTTGGAATCCTCCGGAAATATCTCAAATGATTTTGCCTCCCTGTCATATATTAATGCAGTTTTATGTCGAAGAAAATAAATTATCTTTACAAGTTTTTCAAAGAAGTGCAGATGTATTTTTAGGAATCCCCTTCAATATTAGCAGCTATAGTTTGTTATTATGTTTAATCGCTCATATTACTAATTTACAGGCTTATGAATTAATTTATAATTTAGGAGACGCTCATATTTATCTTAATCACATTCCTCAAATTAAAATTCAATTAAAACGTTCTCCTAAATCATTACCTTATATTACTTTAAATAAAAATATTCATTGTATTGAAGATTTTACTATTAAAGATATTTTTTTGCATAATTATGATGCACACGAAACTTTAAAAGGAGAAATAGCAGTATGATTAGTTTAATAGCAGCTGTAGATGGTAACTTTTTGATTGGTAATGATGAAAAATTACCTTGGCATTATCCTAAAGATTTAGCTTTTTTTAAAAGAAAAGTGACTAATCAAAGAGTATTAGTGGGTTTAAAAACATATCAATCTTTATGTTTTTATTATAAAAATAAAAAATTTCCTTTTAAATCAATCTACTTGGCTACCACTTCTTTTTCTAATATTTTGTCCCCATATCATCGTGATGATATTTCTATTCAACAAGTTGATGATGTTAAATTTTTTTTACAAAATTTTCATAAAACATCAAAATCAATTTTCGTTATTGGAGGTAGGCAAATTTATCAATTAGCTTTGCCTTATGTAAATATATTGTATTTAACTTATATCTTACGGCGTTTTTCGGGAAATATTTATTTCCCATATTTAAATTTAGATAAATATATTTTAAAAGAATATCGTATTATAGAAGAATTAATTTTTGCTACTTATTATAATAAAGTAAATAATTATTTGTAATTATTTTTGAAATAATGAGTTATGATTTTAAAATTTGGATAAAAGTTATTTAATGTATTTGTAAAATTCAAGATTGTAGATAATTATTTATTATTTTAATAATTATATATCTAATTTCAAGATATTAATTAATATTATATTTTTGTTTTTATAATAGGGGTTAATTTCTATGAATGTATTTGATTTGTTATTTGTGATAATTTTTTTTGTAGTTTGGCGTTTTTTTATTAATATTTTTTCCGGTATTGTTGGAAAAATAATAGGGGGATTTTTTGGTTTTTTTGTCGCTTTTTTAGTATCTATATTTCTTATAAGTATTTTGATATACATGAGTACATTATTTCTGCATTATTTGTGGAGTCTGATATATCCCTAATTTATTTATCAATTGATAAAGTTTTTAAGTCTGTATATCTTGATTTTGTAGATTTGATTTAAATTAATTTATGTATTTAAATAATGAATACTATATATAGAAGAAAAGTAAAGTTTTAAAGAAAAAGGTTTTCAATTTACTTCCTAAATTTACAGCATTTTTAATTATTTGAAGAAATGAAATAGCTTTAGAAAGATATAAATATACATCTATAATGATACTATGAATCCATGAAAATAAAAATAATGAAATTAAGTTAGTAAAATAACAGATAATTAAATATTTTATTATACGACCCAGAAAAATAAATAAAGATTTAAATAATTGTTTTAAATTATAATGTTCTGTCATAATAAAATCCTCTTTTGTGTTGAATTTAAATAAAATTTAAAATAATTATTTACTTTTGATAAAAAATAAATTAAAAATAATAAAAATTATGATAATTTTATTATTATTTATTTTTAAAATAATTATTGAAATAATTATATCTAAAGTTTGTAAAAAAATAATCAAAATAGCTTAATAATTAAATTATTTTGATAATAATAAACTAAATTTATAAATTTTTTTAATAAATTAATGTAAATTTATTTTTAATAAAAGAAATGCGAGAAAAAAATATGTTTAGTTTTATTTTTATAATAATTTTTTTGAGTTGTTGGTATTATTTTATTATGATTTTTTCTATAAAAATAATTGGTATTTTGATTGGTTTTATTTGCGCTATTTTAATATCTTGGTTAATCAATTTATTATTATTATTTTTAAGTTTAGGATATATTAAAAACAAATCTATAAACAATATTTATCATTTAAAAATAGTTCAAAGCTTTTCGAAATTAATTGTTCGTTTTTTTTGTATTAAAGTTTCAGTTTATAATTACCATTTAATCCCTTTAGATAATCGTTTAGTTGTTTATACCAATCATAAAAGTAATTTTGACCCTTTTATAATAGCTTCTATATTCCCTCGCCCTATTACTTTTACCCCTAAAGATGAACTTTATAATAATTTTTGGTATGGTTGGTTTTTAAGGTTTTGTTTTGATGCTACTCATTGTATTAAAATTAATAGAAATAATAGTAGAGATAATTTAAAATCTCTAGAAAAAGCTAAAGAAATAATTCAAAATAAACTAGCTGTGTTAGTTTTTCCAGAAGGAGGTATTATTAATCCTATTTCCGATAATATTAATCGCTCTTTAGATGGTGCTTATAAAATTTCTATTCAAAATCAAGCTGATATTTTGCCTATAACTTGTAAAGGAATTCATAATATGCGTCATAAATGTTGGTTTAGAAGAAAAAAAGTAGAAATATTTATACATCATCATCTTTCTTATTCAGATTATAAAGAAAAAAAAACTTCACAAATTAATCATGAAGTAACTAATATTATCAATTCTTTATTATAATTTTGAATATATTTTGAATATATAATAAATAATTGAAAATGTTAATTTAATGATTTATAATTTATTATATTCCAAAATTATAGGATATAATTTAAAAGATATGATTATCATGAGCATAAATATAAATGTTACAGAAATCAATATATTTAAATTTTCTTTAAAGATACTATTTTTGAATAATTTTTTTAAATGAATGTCAGATATTAATTTAGCTTGAATAAAGTTTTCTGGTATATTTATATTTGAATTTTTAAAAAAATTAATACCTATAAAATTACCTTCATTATCGAAACATATAAAATTTATATTTTTAATTTTGTCTTTTAAATTAAATACAGAATCGAATACAAAATTACTATTTTTATTTATTATGCTACTTATTTGACTTTTAAACATTTGAGGATTATGATCATAATTATCTAAATTTGTAAGATAATAAATATCTTCGCCTACTCTAAGATCTGAAGTTTTTTTAAACGGGACTACCGGATAATTTTCCGAAGATTTAAAGGTCATTAAAATAAGGTTATTTTCGTTGGGAAAAATATTATGTATGGTACCCTCTTCCTTTTTATAAATTTCTTGATCTGAGTTGTATATAATGATTTCATTTTTATCTTGCAAAAGTCTTTTAAATAAAAAATTATATAAGTTTACTAAAATATTGTCGGATTCTTCTTCGTAAGTAGATAAAACATAATATATATATTGATTATCTTGGGTTTTTACTTTATTAAAGATGATTCCGTTACCACTTATTTGATTATCTTGGTGCCAAACAATTAAAGAATCCATAATTTTTTGCTTTGTAGTATGAATAGAAGTTTTGGTTAAATCAATAAATTTTAAAGATATAAAAGCACTGTCTTTATTAGATAAATAATGATGATTATCTAAAGAATATTGTAATAAATCAATAATTTTATTATTTTTATTTTTTCTAATTATTTTTAGATTAATTTTTGATTTATTTTTATTGTCAATATCGGCATATAATTCGATATATTCTTTTTGTGGATCTATTAATATTATTTGTTGTTGGTGATAATTATAAACCAATTTAATTTTTAATTTTATTTTTGATTTATTTGGATAATTTTTTAATAAGGGAAATGAAATAGGGTTTTTATTAGTTAAATCAGTTAATTCGTCTATAGAAAATATAATATTTGGTGTTTCCTGATCTTGATTAATTTCAAGATTGTTAAAATTTTGTTTAAAATTAGTAATTTTTTGCATTAGATAATTTTTATGTTTTTCACTATTTAAAGAAGTTATTGTTTTTATATTTTTAGGATTGTTCTGATGTTGGGAAAAAATTTCTTCTAGTCTTTTTTGAATGTGCAAAATATTAATAGCATGTGAAAAATTATCTGTTGCTATAGGATTATTGATAGTATTACGATTCATACCAATAATTTGTCCTTTTTCATCAAAAACAGGACCTCCGCTATTTCCATGATCTATTTCTATATTAAAAGAGATAATAGCTTCGTTTAATTGGGTGATATCTCCCTTTTTTAATAAATTTCTTTTTATGGATCTTGTTTGTTGTTCGTTTGATTTTGGGAAAAATAAATTTTCTGACTTAAATGATTCTTGAGACCCCATACTATAAACTGTTTGTTGAATTTCAGGTTTTATAAATTTATCTGGAAAAGCCGTTTTGAGAATTTTTTTAATTTCTTTATATTTTTTATGATTGTTATCTGTAAAAGTTAATATACCTATATCATCAAAACCTTCAGAATTATCGATAATAGTAAAAATTTCTGCATCTTTGTGAGAATTAAAATAAGAATTATAAATTTTAATTTTAGCATTTTCTTTTTCAGCTGGCAATAAAACATGAGTATTAGTAAGTATATAATATTTATAATTATTAGTGTTAGGAATTTGTTCAATTTTGTAAATAAAACCTGAACCTAAAAAATTTGTAAATTCAATTGAAAAAGTTATTTTTGATATATTTTCTATGAAAGTTTCAGGATATGGTGGTTTTTTGGGTTCTTTTATAGCATTTTCGTCTATATAATTCAATTTAAAGAATTTAAAAAATGGGTCTGTGAAATCTATATATTTGTTATCTATTATTTGTATTAAACCGTTAAATTTTCCATTTTTATTTAATTTAATTAATAATTTTATATTTTGTTTTGGATTATTTGTTTCTGATTCGATTTCTAAAGGTATTAATTTTCTTATTTCGGATGTTTTTGAAATTTCAGAATCAGATATATTATTATCTTCATCTGTTGAACTTTCGCAGTCATCATATAAATTATATGAATCTGAATCGTATATTGGTAGATATATATTATTTTCATATTCGGTATTAAGATTATTTTGACTTAAGAAGATATAATGTTTATTTACTATTTGGCAAAAATTGTAGATACTATTTGAAGGAATAATATAATTTATTTCCATTTTTTGAGATTGTTTAGGGTATGAAATTCCAATAAATTCACCTTCTTCGTTGAAAAAAATTTTATTATTTTTGCCTTTAATAGAAATAGATAGATCATTTGATTGATTTTGTTCATATTCTTCACTTATAATACCTTCTTGAAAAGGTTTAATATTATCATTAATATCCAACGTAAAACCATAAACTGTTTCGCCTTTATGAAAATCATATTTTTTGATTTTGGGAAAAATATTATTATTAATTTGTGAGTTGTCAAATATTTTTTTTAATTTATTTTGTATATCTTTAATAATTGTGTATTTATTTTTCTTTTCTTTATTAATAATATCGTTGTTGGAATTTGCATATTTAACTAATATGTTATCGGTAGCCGAAATTAATGTTTGTTTATAATTAAAATAATAAAATGCGCAAACTATTAATATTAATAAATTAATTGATATTAATAAATAATTTTTTTTATTTATACGAAAGATATTCATGTTATTTATGTATTTTAAATTATACCTTTTCTTTGATTATCATTAAAATTGTTAGTTAATTATAAATTGATTAGCGAATTTGAAGTAAATATTATTTTACTCGATTTCATAAGATACATTTATTATTATATAATAAAAATTTTAAGAAATATATTTTTACATACTTGACATAATTTTTGAAAAATAATAGAATAAATTTAGCAGTCGTGATAATTGAGTGCTAAATTATTTTATTTTTGGATGAAATAAATTATTTTCATCGATAAATACTTGACAAGCAGTTATTTAATTAGTTAGAATAATCTTAGCAGTCATGATTGATGAGTGCTAATTTATTAAAATTATGGCTATATTTCAATTTGAATAAATAATTTAAAATTATTTTATTTATTTTGTTTTTACATAAAAAATAGTTTGATTTTTGATTAATCAAGAATAATCAAAATATCTTAAATGATATGATGTAAATTTGTTTTTTATTTTTTGAAAATATTATTCGAAAAAATTCAAGTAATAAATAGTTCGTGATTTAAATTATTCTTGATTAGTAATTTAGTAATTTTAGTTAAGTGTTAATAATTAAATTATCTAAACCATATATAATAATAAGAGGTTAGGGATTTTTATTTAAAAGAATAGAAGATAAACTATTATGGTGATGATGAAAAAGTATATTTTTTTCAAGGATTTAAAAATTGATTTCGAATAGAGAGAGATTAATTTTAAAAGCTATTATTGAGCATCATTCGGTACATCAACAACCTATTAGTTCTAAATTTTTATCATGTTTATCTTATTTAAAATATTCCAGTGCCACAATTCGTTATGATATGGCTCAACTAGAAAAAAAAGGTTATTTATGTAAAACTCACATATCTAGCGGCAGAATTCCTTCTTTAAAAGGATATGTTTTTTATTTTAATCATTTGATTACACGTAATCATGATATTTTGCAACAAATTTCCTTATTTGAAAATATTTTTAAAAAAAATAAAAATTTTAATACAGAAACTATTATTAAAGAAGCTTTAACTTTATTGGGAAATGTGACTCGCTATCTTGTGATTTTAGCTTTTCCTAATGCTTTAACTACCCACAAAGTGGCTAAAATTGATGTATTTTTTTTAAGTCCAGAAAAAGCTATTTTATTGATAATTACTAATCATGGTCAAGTACGTTATCAAAGTCTTTTTTTAGAATCTTGTAATAGTTTTAATTTTAAAAATTTGCAGAATATTATTGTTATCATAAATAATATATTATTCAATAAGTATTTGTGTGAATCTATTAAAATTTTGCAAGAAAGAAATATTGAAAATAATTTTTGCAATTCACGTTTATTTGATAAATTAATTAATATATTAATAGAAATTTTTTATAGTTTTAACTCGAATAATTCACATATTTATGGTATTAATAATTTAATTAATAATTTTAGCTGGGCGGATAGCAATACCATGAAAGAAATTTTGCATATTTTAGACACTAATAAATTAAACGAAATGTTATTTGATGCTCATAAATATATTTTTAAATTTAATAATCGAATACGTTGGATATCTTGTCATAAATTCGCTATTATCTCTATTCCTTGCGAAATTAAAAAATTTCCTGATCAAAAAATGTTTATTGCTGTTTTAGGACCTATGACTATGGCTTATCCAGAAGTTATTCCTCTTTTGGAATATTTATCTGTAAATTTGTCTCAAACTTTTTACAGTAAAACAAATTTAATTTCTGATAGTTGGTAAGAATTTCGCAAATAATATTAAGCAGTAAAAATTAAATTTTTAGAATAAGGAGTTTAATTTGAAAATTTATGTATTCTGAAGAACATTCAAAACAAAATTTTAATAATAATAAAAAAAATAACAATAAAAATATAAATGAAAATAATTGTTCTTGCCAAGGAGAAAATACCCAATCAAATAAAATTTCTTCCGATGGTGTATCTTCAGATATTAACACAAATAAAAAAGAAGCTTCTAACTCGAATTGTAGTTGTAGTAATAAAGAAAATAATGAAGATGCTATTACCAATTCTGAATCAAAGAAATTTATTTCAAATGAAAAAAATTTACAAACATTACAACAACAAATAAATTCTTTACAAAAAGAAAATTTGGATCTTAAACGGGATTTACAAGAAATAAATCAACAAAGAACAAATGATAATTTGAAATATTTGGCTGATTTTGATAATTTTAAAAAACGTATTACTGTTCAAACAAATAGAGAAATTAAATACGCTCTAACAGATTTTATTAAAAATATTTTAGTTCCTTTAGAGCAATTTGAAAAGGTTTTAGAAATGCCTAATGTAGATGAATCTGTTAAATCTTTTTTATCAGGTTTTAAAATGATTCATAAACAAATAAAAGATATTTTACAAAAGGAGGGCGTCGAGGAAATTAAAGCTTTAGGTGTTAAATTTGATCCGAATTTTCATTATGCTTTAGAAAAAATATCAGATCCAAAACAACCTAATGGTATTAATATTTCAATTTTACAAAAAGGCTTTTTATATAAAGATTTAGTTATAAAACCAGCTATGGTAAGAGTAAATGAATGGAGTGATAAAAATAATGACTAAAAAAAATGCAAATTTAAGTCCGATTATCGGAATAGATTTAGGTACTACAAATTCTTGTGTTGCTTGTATGGAAAATGGGCAACCTAAGGTAATTACTAATTCTGAAGGTGATAGAACTACACCTTCTGTTGTAGCTTTTAAAGGAGACGAAATTATTGTCGGTAAAGCCGCAAAACGTCAAATGGTTACTAATACTAATACTATTCTTTCGATTAAAAGAGAAATGGGTAAAAAAGGTTATTATAAAGAGTATAATGGTAAAAAATATACTCCTCAAGAAATTAGTGCTATTATTTTGCAAAATTTAAAAAAACAAGCCGAAGACTATTTGGGAACAAAAGTAACAGAAGCTGTTATTACTGTACCTGCTTATTTTAATGATGCTCAAAGACAAGCTACTAAAGATGCTGGTAAAATTGCTGGTTTGGAAGTAAAAAGAATTATAAATGAGCCTACAGCAGCAGCTTTATCTTATGGATTAGATAAAAACACTCAAAAAGAACAAAATATTTTAGTATTCGATTTAGGTGGAGGTACTTTTGATGTTTCTATTTTAAATATTGCAGAAGGTAATTTTCAAGTTTTAGCTACTGCAGGTGATAATGTATTAGGTGGTGATAATTTTGATGATGCTATCGTAGATTTTTTAGTTAAAATTTTTCGCGAAGAAAATGGAATTGATTTGAAACAAAATAAAGATTTAACTGCTTTGCAACGTTTAAGAGAAGCTGCTGAAATGGCTAAAAAAGAATTAAGTAATGTTGTATCTACAGTTATATCGCTTCCTTTTATTACTATGTCTGCTAATCAAACACCTTTACATTTAGAATATACCCTAACAAGAACTAAATTTAATGAAATAACTAAGAATTTAGTAAATCGTTGTTTAACTCCTTTAAGACAAGTTTTAAAAGATGCTAAATTGCAAGTATCACAAATTGATCAAGTTATTTTAGTGGGTGGTTCTACAAGAATTCCAGCTATTCAAGAATTAGTTACTAAAGAATTAGGAAATAAACAGTTAAATAAAAGTGTTAATCCTGATGAAGCTGTCGCTTTAGGAGCAGCTATTCAAGGAGGAATTTTAAGAGGCGATGTTCAAGATATTGTTTTATTAGATGTAACTCCTTTGTCTTTAGGTATTGAAACTTTAGGTGGTATATTTACTAAATTAATTGAACGTAATACTACTATACCGACATCAAAATCTCAAATTTTTTCTACTGCGGTAGCTAATCAATCTTCCGTTGATATTAATGTGTTACAAGGAGAAAGAGCATTAGCTAAAGATAATCAATTATTAGGTAGTTTCCAATTAACGGGTATTCCTCCTGCTCCTAAAGGTATTCCTCAAATCGAAGTTACTTTTGATATTGATGTCAATGGTATTGTTTCTGTTTCTGCTAAAGATTTAGGTACTAATCGTAAACATAGTATTACTGTTTCGGGAGGTAGTGGTTTAAGCGAAGAAGAAATTCAAAAAATGATAAAAGATGCTGAAAAAAATGCAGAAACAGATAAACTTCAAAAAGAACGTATTGTGTTACGTAATGATGCAGATAATTTTATTTCTCAAACTCGTCAAACTTTAGAATCTTTGAAAGATTCTGTTGAAGAACAAGAAAAGAATGATATTGAAACTAAAATTCAAGATTTAGAACAAGCTTTAAAAGGCGATGATTATGATTCTATTAAAGAAAAATTAAGTATTTTAGAAAAAGCTTCACAACAAATAGCTGTAAAAGCTTATCAAAAAGCACAACAACAAACCAATAAAGAAAATCAAAATCAAGATACTACTGAAGAAGCTGCTAAGTCAGAAGATAAAGTAGTAGATGCCGAGTTTGAAGATAAAAAATAATATAATTAAATACGGATAGATTAATTGCGTTTTATGCAGCGATTTATCTTTGCTGTTTTATTTACAATCAGCCCCCGTCCAAACCGGACAAGCAAGTTTCCAAGCATC